>JASFME010000196.1:0-4202 GCA_050117725.1 Granulosicoccaceae bacterium
GTCTATCGGCCAGCCGGATATGCCGGCGCCGGATAACATCGTCAATGCTACGGTGGAAGCACTGCAGGCAGGCCAGACCGGGTATACCATGGACGCCGGCCTGCCCGAATTGCTGGAAGCGTTGGCGGATTATTACGGCGAACGCTACCAACGCACACTCAGTCCGCAAAATGTCATTGTGACAACAGGCGCGACTGAAGCGATCTATCTGGCGCTGACAGCAACCTCCGCACCCGGGCGTGAGTTTATCGTGCCCGATCCCTCGTTTATGCTGTATGCGCCCTTGATCCGCATGAATGGCGGTGTGGTGAAATCGATCCCGACGCGTGCCGAGAACAATCACCAGCTGGACCCGCAGGAGGTGATTGACGCGATCAGCATGAATACCTGCGCGATTGTCCTTAACTCACCGAGCAATCCCACCGGGACACTCTATCCACGCGAAACCATCGAGGCGATCGTCGAGGAGGCGGCCTATCGCGGTGTGTATGTCATCAGTGACGAGGTCTATGACCATCTCATTTACGATGGTAAACCCTATCCGAGCGTGTTGAACTGCTGCAATGATCTGGACAATGTCATGGTGATCAGCAGTTTCTCGAAAACGTTCAGCATGGCGGGTATGCGTATCGGCTGGCTGATCGCCAGCCAGGGTGCGATCAAGAAACTGCGGCGCTACCATATGTTTACCACAACGGTAGCCAATACACCCTGTCAGTGGGGAGGGGTGGAAGCATTGCGCGGCGATCATCAGTTTATCGATAACATGATCCAGGAATACACCCGAAGGCGGGATAGACTGGTCACGCTGATCGATGAAACGCCACAGCTTACCGGCTACAAACCGGAAGGGGCTTTTTATGTATTCCCGTCCCTGCCGGAGGGGGTCAGCGGTAACAATGTCGCATTGCGCCTGTTGCGGGAAACCGGTGTCTGTATGATTCCCGGTGATACGTTTGGTGAATCCTCGTCCAATGCATTGCGCATCAGTTATTCGACCTCGATGGATAAAATCGAAGAAGCGTTCGAACGCATTATCCCCTGGTTTCGCCAGCAGGATTTCTCATAACCGTCGCGAGCGCCGCTCCTGTACATCATCGAAGCAACGTGGGCTCTCATCCGCACCTGTCGCCCAAAAAACAAAACGGGGCACACCTCTCGGTGCACCCCGTTCTGTTTGTTTGGTGGAGGCGGCGGGAATCGAACCCGCGTCCGCAAATCCTCTGCCTTCGGCTCTACATGCTTATCCTGCCAATTAGTTTAACGACCAGCTACCCGGCAGGCAGGGAAAACTGATCGCGATTCCGGTAAGGTTTTAACGCATCCACCCCGGAAGAGCTTCAGCGCGATCTTGTGTGAGTCGACCCCGGTGATCTGAGCGCACAAGCACGCGTCAGGCCGAGGGCTTTACGCTGGTTTTTAAGCAGCTAAAGCGTAGTTGTCGTCGTTGGCAACTATAATTTTGCAGAAGGATTTACGAGGTCACTGCACCTCGGCATGCACCTTGGGTTTTGCAATCCACGTCGAAGCCATGTCGCCCCCAATGTGTACTACCTTAGATGGGGATCATAACAGAAAGTTCAATAGCCGTGGCTGCGTTAACCGGCCCGGTGGGCGGCCTTAGTGCTTGAGCAGGCGCTGTTTTTCCCGGCCCCAGTCCCGTTCTTTCTTCGCGGCGCGCTTGTCATGCTCTTTTTTGCCCTTGGCGAGGGCAATTTCCAGCTTGGCGCGGCCATGTTTCCAGTACATCGCGGTCGGGATCAGGGCAAACCCCTTGCGTTCGACCGCACCGATGAGTTTGCCCAGCTCGTCACGGTGCAGCAGCAGTTTGCGGCTGCGCTGCGGATCCGGGCTGATATGGGTCGAGGCGGTAGGCAGCGGGGTGATCACGGCGCCGAACAGGAATGCCTCGCCGTTTTTCAGCAGGATATAGCTGTCAGTCAGCTGCACGCGGCCCTCGCGCAGGCTTTTCACTTCCCAGCCCTCCAGCGCCAGGCCAGCCTCGTAACGCTCCCCGAGGGTGTAGTCATGGCGGGCTTTTTTGTTCAGCGCGATGGTATTGTCCGGTGATTTTTTCGATTTCTGTTTGGCCATGCGCGGATTATAAACGAAAGCCCTGTATGGTTGTGATTATTGGCCAGATTCCCGACAATGAGAGCTGCACATGAGGTCGAGGAGATAACAATAATGGCGGAACAACGCACCTCCATTCACGGTCAATGGTCGACCCGCTGGGCATTTATCCTGGCGGCAACGGGCTCAGCGGTGGGTCTCGGCAATATCTGGAAGTTCCCTTATATAACGGGCGACAACGGTGGCGGGGCGTTTGTACTGATTTATCTGTTGTGTATCGCCATTATCGGCATTCCGGTGATGATGGCCGAAGTGCTCATCGGTCGCCGTGGCCGGCAAAGCCCCATCAATACCATGCAAACCCTTGCCCGGGAGATGGGCAGACATCCGGGCTGGCAATACCTCGGCTGGGGCGGGGTGCTGGCGGGTTTCCTGATCCTGTCCTATTACAGCGTGATTGCCGGTTGGGCGCTGGCCTACGTATTTCGCACCGCCGGTGGCGTGTTCACCAATGCTACGGCAGACGGGGTCGGCAGCCTGTTCGGTCAGCTCGTCGGCGATGCAGAAAAACTGCTGGCCTGGCATACCGTGTTTATGGTCATGACCACCGTGATCGTGTCGCGCGGTGTGCAAAGCGGACTGGAAAAGGCCGTGCGCCTGTTGATGCCGGCCTTGTTTATTCTCTTACTGGTGCTGGTCGGTTACGCCATGAGCGAAGGTGAATTTGTGCGTGGTCTTGAATTTCTGTTCAACCCGGATTTCACTAAAATCAAGCCGGATGCTGTGCTCGTGGCGCTCGGTCATGCCTTCTTCACCCTGAGTCTCGGCATGGGCGCGATCATGGTGTATGGCTCCTATTTGCCCAAAGAAACCTCCATCGCAAAGGCCTCGATTACCATCGCGCTCATGGATACGGTGGTGGCCTTGCTGGCTGGCATGGCGATTTTTCCCATTGTGTTTGCCAATGGCCTGGAGACAGGCAGTGGGCCGGGCCTGATCTTCCAGACATTGCCGATTGCCTTCGGTCACATGCCTGGTGGCGCGTTTTTCGGGACCTTGTTCTTTATGCTGCTTGTGTTTGCCGCCTGGACCTCGGGTATTTCCCTGATCGAGCCTGCTGTGGCATGGCTGGTCGAGAATCGAGGCCATACCCGCATCTATGCGGCGGTTGTCGTCGGTATGACGACGTGGCTGCTCGGTGTCCTGACAGTACTCTCGTTTAATATTTTGTCTGATTTCAAACCGATAAATATCGGCCCATTCACGGGCAAGACGATTTTCGATATTCTTGATTATCTGACGGCGAATGTTATGTTGCCGCTGGGTGGCCTGTTCATCGCCTTGTTTGCCGGCTGGATCATGCATCGCAAGATGACCGAGGATGAACTGGTTTTGTCCGCAAACAGTTACCAGGTATGGCATTTTGTGATCCGCTATATTTCACCACTGGCAATATTGATTGTATTCCTGAAGGCTGTTGAGCTGATTTAATGAAAAAGCAGTAGTCATGACGATAGTAAACAAAAGTGCATTGGTGCCTTATTCGGCTGGCGAGATGTTTGCGCTGGTCAATGATATCGAGTCGTACCCGGATTTTTTGCCCTGGTGCAAAACCAGTACCGTACTCGAACGTACCGATGATGAAGTCAAGGCGAGCCTCGAGTTGGCCCGTGGTGGTATTCAGAAAAGTTTTACTACGCTGAATCGTATGCAGCGTGACAAGATGATTGAAATGCGCCTGGTCAATGGTCCGTTCAAACACCTTGAGGGTTTCTGGCGTTTCCAGGCCCTGAACGAAGAAAACAGCAAGGTTATGCTGGATATGGAGTTCGAGTTCGCCAGCAAACTGCTCAGCATGACGGTGGGCCCGGTATTCAGTCAGATCACGAACACCCTGGTCGATGCATTCACCCAGCGAGCCGTGCAGGTTTATGGAAGACGTTAAGCGTATACATGTTGAAGTCGCCTACGCGACCACCGAGAAGCAGAAGCTCATTGGTCTGGATGTACCTGAAGGGACGACCCTGATCGAGGCGGTTAACACGTCAGGTATTCTCGATGAATTCCCGGAAATCGATGTTGATCATGCGAAGTTGGGTATCTTCAGCAAGGTGAAAAAAGCGGACACG
>JASFME010000197.1:0-4183 GCA_050117725.1 Granulosicoccaceae bacterium
GTGCAGAGTTTGCCTTCACCTTCCACGAGGTCTTCGTACTTCAGACCGGATTCGGTAGTGACTTCAGCCACGATATGCTCCTTGGTATCTGTCCGGGGTATCAGTTGTTGCCGAGTATACCAGCCTAGCGTACCGGCGTTTGTGGCCGCGAGAAGTAGTCGTCACCGAGTTTCTTCACGAGCCCGGCGAGTAGCAGCAGGCTGACCAGGTTCGGTACGGCCATGAGGATATTCATGATGTCGGCGATATTCCAGACAAGCTTTAGCGGTATCCAGGCACCGACCACGATCAGCACTGTGTAGATCATGCGATACGGCATGATGGCGCGCTCGCCGAACAGGAACTCGGCGCTGCGATCGCCGTAATACGACCAGGCGATAATCGTCGAGAAAGCGAAGAACATGAGACCGAAACCGACCACCCAGGCACCGGCCTGGCCGATGGCCTGTTCGAAAGCGTACGCGGACAGCGCCGCACCCTGGAAGTTTTCCGGGCGTGCATCGCCCCAGGCCCCCATGATAACGATGACGAGTGCGGTCATGGTACAGATGACAATCGTGTCAATGAATGGCCCCATCATCGCGACCAGGCCCTCGCGGACCGGCTCGTTGGTACGTGCCGCGGCATGCGCCATTGGTGCCGAACCAAGTCCGGCCTCGTTGGAGAACACGCCACGCGCAACACCGTACTGGATCGCCGCACCAATGCCGCCGCCGAGGGCTGCATCCGGGTTAATCGCCATGTTGACAATGGTGTAAAAGGCGGCAGGGATCTCCGTCACGTTCATGAGTAAAATCACGAACGCGGCACTGCAATACACTATCGCCATGAATGGCACAATGCGCGCGGCGACCTTGGCAATACGCTTGATACCACCGATGATGACAAGGCCGACGAAGATTGCCATGGTTACGCCGATCAGCAGTCGTGGCAAATCATTTTCCTGAATGCCGGGAAAGATATAGCCAAGCCCGTCGGCTACCGAGTTGGCCTGCACCATGTTGCCGATGCCGAACGAGGCAACCAGGGTAAAGATGGCAAACAACACGCCGAGCCATTTCAGGTTGAGGGCGCGCGCCAGCGTGTACATTGGCCCGCCGGAGACACTGCCGTCCTCATGTATGACGCGGTATTTCACGGCCAGCGTACACGAGGTGTACTTGCTCGCCATGCCGACCAGTGCCGTGATCCACATCCAGAACACGGCACCCGGGCCACCGAGCGTAATCGCCGTCGCGACGCCGGCGATGTTACCCGTGCCGACCGTTGCCGACAGTGCGGTACTCAGCGCCTGGAAATGGCTGACTTCGCCCTCGTCGGTTTTGCGGTCGTACTTGCCGCTCACGAGTTCGACACCGTGTTTGAAGCCGCGGAACTGGATGAAGCGCAGGCGAAGGGTCAGATAGAGGCCGGTGCCGACCAGCAGGATGATGGCGGTCTCGCCCCACAAGATGCCGGCGATATCCCCGGTTAAGGTGGTCAGATCAGCGAGAAAGCTTCCCATCAGGTGCTCCTTGGTGTTGTTCTTATTTCTGTTGCAGCGTTGGCAGTCTAGCAGAACGGGTGACGCGGCTACTGCCTATACTATATTAATATACCGTTGTGGACAGGATAAGCCGATCGCCGCGCTGGGTAAATTCTAGCCTACGCAGGAAACTCATCCCTAACAGAATTTTATTATCCATATCGTTCGGGTTGATACTGGCCTGCACATCTCTTAGTTCAATATTGCCAATGCGAATACTGTCCACCCGGGTCAGGTAACCGGTAATCAGGCCATTCGCTGTGCTGTACAGTTGTTCCGGGCCACGTTCAAGACCAAGTCTTTCAGCCAGTGCAGCCGGAATTGATACATCACTGGCACCCGTATCAAGCAGGAAGGTCGCTTCCGTGCCATTGATGTGGCCGGTTGTCACGTAGTGGCCGAAGCGATTGCGCTGCAGTACCACACTGTACTGACCATTATGATCACGTGCTGAAGTCGGCTCTGTGTTCGGATTGTGCCGGGATTTTTCGATACCGGCAAACAGCCAGGTCAGCAGTCCAAACACTACCAGCCAGGCCAGCAGCACGAAACGCTTGCCGATACGACGGGTAAAATCCTGCTCAGTTTGACGCTCATCCATTGTCAAACAGTCTACCTGCACGTCTGGTTAACAGCCACGGTTTGATGATGTAAGGTAGCAAAAATATTTCGAGGTAGTCCTGCGTTGAGACGGTCCCTGGTCAGTTTAATCAAATCCTTTGCTGAGAGTTTCCGCGATTTGTTACCGATCATCATCGTGGTCGTGTTTTTCCAGTATGTCGTGCTGGGCCAGCCTATCCCCAACCCGGGCAAGATCCTGGGTGGCGCGGTGCTCGTGTTGATTGGCCTGACGTTGTTTGTGCGAGGCCTCGAGCTGGCATTATTTCCGATTGGCGAGAACATGGCGTATGACTTTGCCCGCAAGGGCAGCGTGCTGTGGCTGTTGCTGTTTGCCTTCCTGCTCGGTTTTGGCACGACCGTGGCGGAACCGGCGTTGATCGCGGTTGCCGATGAAGCAGCAGCCGTGGCGGCGGGTGGCGGTATGATTGCCGACACCGAGGCCGCGCGTAAAGGCTATGCCTATGGTCTGCGCATGACTGTGGCAGTGTCAGTCGGTTTTGCCATCCTGCTCGGCGTGATTCGTATTATTAAAGGCTGGCCGGTGCAGTATCTGATCCTCGGCGGCTATATAGGTATCGTGATCATGACCGCGTTTGCGCCGAAAGAGATCATCGGGATTGCCTATGATTCGGGTGGCGTGACCACATCGACAGTTACCGTGCCACTCGTCACCGCGCTCGGTGTTGGCCTGGCCTCGAGTATCCGTGGCCGTAACCCGATGGTGGACGGCTTTGGCCTGATCGCATTTGCCTCTCTTACACCGATGATCTTTGTCATGGGTTACGGCATGGTGGTGTGAAGATGGAGCTGCTTACCAACCTGTTTGATACAACCATCACCACGATCACTGATATCGCGCCGATCATCGGTATTATGTTCGGTTTCCAGTTACTTGTGTTACGCCGGCCGATCCCGCACCTGAAACAGGTGCTGGCCGGTCTTGTACTGGTGCTGTTTGGGCTGGCCTTTTTTATCGTGGGCCTGGAGCAGGCGCTGTTCCCGTTGGGACGCCTGATGGCGAAACAGTTGACCGATCCAGTGTTTATCGCTGGCAGCGAGGCGCTGGCGGAGGCTTTGCATTGGCATGATTACAAGTGGGTGTACCTGTTTGCCGCGGCGATCGGGTTTGCCACGACGATTGCCGAACCATCCCTGATCGCCGTTGCGATCAAGGCACAACAGGTATCGGCCGGCGCCATCAGTATCTGGGGCCTGCGTATCGCCGTGGCCATCGGTGTGGCAGTTGGTATCGCCCTGGGGGCCTATCGCATTGTCAGTGGCACACCGCTGCATTACTACATTATTGCTGGCTATATCGTGGTAATCATCCAGACCGTTTACGCGCCAAGGATGATCATCGCCCTGGCGTATGATTCGGGTGGCGTAACGACTTCGACTGTCACCGTGCCACTCGTGGCCGCGCTCGGACTCGGCCTCGCCGAGACTGTGCCGGGCCGCAGTGCCCTGCTCGATGGCTTTGGTTTAATCGCTTTTGCCAGTCTGTTCCCGATGATCTCGGTAATGGGCTATGCACAGTTAAGTGAGTGGCGGTACAAACATGCGAAGAAAAAAGAATCTGATAACAGTGATGAAGAGACACCCTGACAGGAGGGTATGACTATGCATTTCAAATTGCTTATTGCCCTGGTGGAAGATGACAAGACCGATGCGGTACTTGAGGCGGCCCGCACCGCGGGTGCGACCGGTGCTACGGTTATCAACCAGGCACGCGGCGAGGGGTTGAAAAAACCCAAGACATTTTTCGGCCTGAGCCTGGAGACACAACGCGACATGTTGTTGTTCCTGGTCGAGGAGCATTTGAGCCGGCGCATTCTTGAGCAGATCGCGGAAGTCGGCGAATTTGATGACAAGCCCGGCACCGGCATTGCGTTCCAGATTGATGTCGAGGACGCGGTAGGCGTCACCCAGCAGATTCGACAATTGACCGAGGTAGTGGAGGAAGAGCTATGAGTGAGCATACACCTGTACGCGTGCGCGATGTCATGAAGAGCCAGTTCGATCTGGTCGACGGTATCA
>JASFME010000198.1:0-4168 GCA_050117725.1 Granulosicoccaceae bacterium
TGCGCATCGCTCGACCACCAGGCCATCGCGGTCTCGATACTGGCCTTGCCGAGTGCATCGAAATGGCGGCGCAGCATCTTGCGGCGCACCTCGTCGGACAATTCCGGAAAGCACAGTTGCAGGTTGACCTCGGCAATATGCCGGCGTGCCGGCAGCAGCACGTACATGAGCCAGCCGAGTACGGCCCCGGCGGCCATCTGGACGCGAAACGGCAGGCGGGCGACGAGCCACATCAGGCCAAAGCCGAGCCACAGCAGCCAGTAGCGCGGCGCCAGGTAGTCACCGGCGGGAAACAGTTTGGGAGTGTTCACGTAATGGGATGGGATCGCTTGTTCATATTTGTGCAGGATTTTACGCTGCCGGCCAGAACCATACAAATCAGGGTGTTGCGCAAGCCTGTGGTATCATCCACCCCCATATAAAGGCAAGGCCCGGAGCCGGATAAGGAATGACCACGAATTTGCCCGATTTTGCTGCCGCGCGCGTGCTCGTGATCGGCGACATTATGCTCGATCGCTACTGGCACGGCGACACCTCGCGGATCTCGCCCGAGGCCCCGGTGCCCGTGGTGCGCGTCGGCCAGGCCGAGGAACGTCCCGGCGGCGCGGCCAATGTTGCGCTGAATATTACCGCGCTGGGTGGCAAGGTCGACCTGCTCGGCGTCACCGGCGACGACGAGCAGGCCGGGATCCTCGACACGCAGCTGTCCGCGGCCGGCATCGATTGCCACTTCCACCGCGAGGCCGGCATGCCGACCATCACGAAGTTGCGCGTGTTGAGCCGCCACCAGCAGTTGATCCGCCTCGACTTCGAAGATGATGTGGCGCAGTTCGACCAGTCGGCGCTGCTGACCCGTTATCGCGCGGCGCTCGCCGGGTGCCAGGCCGTGGTGTTGTCGGATTACGGCAAGGGCACGCTGGCCGATGCGCAGGCCTTTATCACCGAGGCGCGCGCGGCCGGCAAGCCGGTGCTCGTTGACCCGAAAGGCAATGATTTTGCCCGCTACCACGGCGCCAGCGTGATCACACCGAACCTTGCCGAGTTCGAGGACGTGGTCGGGCACTGTGCCGATGAGGCCGAACTCGTGCAGCGCGGCGAAGCGCTGTGCCGTGCACTCGCCCTCGACGCGCTGCTCGTGACGCGCAGTGACAAGGGCATGAGCCTGATGCGCGCCGAACACGAGGCCGTGCACCTGCCGACCCATGCGCGTGAAGTCTTCGATGTCACGGGTGCCGGTGATACCGTGATCGCAACACTCGCGGCATCGCTGGCCGCCGGCAGTGACTGGCCGCAGGGCATGGCGCTGGCCAACCTCGCCGCCGGTATCGTGGTCGGCAAGCTCGGCACCGCGACCGCGGGCCTGAGTGAACTGCGCCGTGCGGCCTATAACGAAACCCAGAGCAACCGCAGCGTGATCGATGAAACGTTGCTACTGCAGGCGCTCGAGGATGCGCGTGCGCACGGCGAGAAGATCATCATGACCAACGGCTGCTTTGACATCCTGCACGCCGGCCATGTCGGTTACCTCGACGCGGCGCGCAAGCTTGGCGACCGCCTGATCGTCGCGGTCAACGATGATGACTCGGTCACGCGCCTGAAAGGCGCGGGACGGCCGATCAACCCGCTCGAACACCGCATGCAGGTGCTGGCCGGGCTCGAATGCGTTGACTGGGTCGTGCCGTTCAGTGAAGACACGCCCGAGCGCCTGATCTGCAAGCTGTTGCCGGATGTGCTGGTCAAGGGCGGCGACTATAGCGTCGAACAGATCGCCGGTGGCGCCTGCGTGCAGGACAACGGCGGCGAAGTTGTCATCATGGATTTTGCCGAAGGCATTTCGACGACGCGCATTGTCGAGGCCATTCGCAAGCATGCTGGTGAAGGCAACTGAAGCAGAGTACCGATTAAAATATTCCCGACACATTAATTCCGGAGTAACAAACGTGTATATCGTCACAGGTGGCGCCGGTTTCATCGGCAGCAATATCGTCAAGGGGCTCAACGAGCGTGGCATCAGCGACATCATCGTCGTTGATGATCTGAGTGATGGCACCAAGTTCCGCAACATTGTCGATTGCGACATCCTCGATTATTTCGACCAGGACGACTTCATCGCGCGTGTCGCCCAGGGCGACAACTTCGGCGCCGACATCAAGGCCATCTTCCACGAGGGCGCCTGCTCCTCGACCACCGAGTGGGACGGTCGTTATGTCATGCACAACAACTACGACTACTCCAAGCAGCTGCTGCACTACTGCATGCAGCAGGACTGCGCCTATATCTATGCCTCGTCCGCCTCGGTGTACGGTGGCGGCAGCGTGTTCGTCGAAGACCGCGCCAACGAGGCACCGCTGAACATGTACGGCTACTCGAAGTTCCAGTTCGACCAGTATGTACGTCATTATCTCGGCCGTGCCCGGAACCAGATCGCCGGCTTCCGTTACTTCAACGTGTACGGCCCGCGCGAACAGCACAAGGGCTCGATGTCGAGCGTTGCCTTCCACCTGAACACGCAGATCAAAAACGGTGAAAACCCGAAACTGTTCGAGGGCACGGACGGTTATGACGACGGCGGCCAGCAGCGTGACTTTATCTACATCGGTGACGTCGTCGACGTGAACCTGTGGTTCCTCGACAATCCGCAGGTCTCGGGGATCTTCAACGTCGGCACCGGCCGCGCGCAGAGTTTCCGTGACGTCGCCGAGGCCGTCATCAACTACCACGGCAAGGGCGAGATCGAATACATCCCGTTTCCCGAGCACCTGGTCGGGGCTTACCAGAGCTTCACCCAGGCGGACATCGGCAAACTGCGCGCCGCCGGTTACGACAAGCCGTTCAGGACCGTCGAGCAGGGTGTTGCCGAATACATGCGTATTCTGAACGCCGAAGAATAAATAAAATCTTCAACGCAGAGGCGCAAAGACGCAAAGAACGCAAAGTAAAGATCATTGTAATCAGTATGTTCATGGTCTTGTATCTTTGTGTCGGAGAATGAGAATGTGCGATGTCGGTACTGCTTCACGTCCCATATGGAAAAATGGTAAATGACAATCTTCAATGCAAATGCCCTCAGTTATGAAGGGCGCCAGGAAAATATTAATCGGGAATTCTCTGCGTCCTTTGCGTCTCAGCGTCTTTGCGTTGAGTGTTTATAATTTTATATGCGTATCGCCTACAGCATTATTCTCTACCTGCTTTCGCCGCTGTTCATCGTGCACCTGCTCGTGCGCAGCATACGTGCGCCCGCCTACCGGCAGCGCTGGCGGGAGCGCTTCGGTTTTTACAGCGACAGGCCGGTGCGCAAGCCGATCTGGGTGCACGCCGTGTCGGTCGGTGAGGCACAGGCGGCGATGCCGTTGATCCGCAGGCTGCAGGCGCAGTACCCGACACATACGGTGCTCGTGACGACGACCACGCCGACGGGCTCGCAACGCGTGCGCGAAGTGTTCGGAGATGACGTCATGCACGTCTACGTGCCCTACGATCTGCCCGGCGCGGTGGGCCGTTTCATGGAGGCGATGCAGCCATGCGCGGCGATCATCATGGAAACCGAGATCTGGCCGAACCTGTACGCGGCCTGCGCGGCGCGCGATGTCCCGCTGATCCTCGCCAATGCGCGCCTGTCGGAACGCTCGATGCGCGGTTACCGCCGGCTTGGCAGGTTCACGCGCGAGGTGGTCAACAACGTCAGCGTGATTGCCGCGCAGGGACAAAGTGACGCGGCGCGCTTCATTGCGCTTGGCGCCGCGCCGGACAAGGTGACAATCACGGGCAACATCAAGTTCGATATCCAGACACCCGCCAGTCTCGCCGAGCAGGCCGCGGTGTTGCGCCGCGATCTCGGCGTGGAGCGGCGCGTGTGGATCGCGGCAAGCACGCACCAGGGCGAGGATGAACTGGTGCTCGATGCGCATGCCCAGGTCATGCATGCCCTGCCCGATGCGCTGCTCGTGATCGTGCCGCGCCACCCGGAGCGTTTCGATCGCGTCAGCAGCCTGTGCGAAAAACGCGGTTACAACGTCGTGCGACGCAGCGCGCATCGTGCCTGTGCCGATGACGTCGATATCTATATCGGCGACAGCATGGGCGAACTGGACCTGTTTTATGCCGCCAGCGACGTGGCCTTTATCGGCGGCAGCCTTGTTGATGTCGGAGGGCATAACCCGCTCGA
>JASFME010000199.1:0-4151 GCA_050117725.1 Granulosicoccaceae bacterium
TTTCTTTTTCGGCAGCGCGTCGCCGCTGATGACGATCGCGAACTTGTCATAGATCCCGAGTTCCTTGAGCAACGGCACGGTAAAGGCCTCGGCCTTGTTCGTCACGCAACCGAGCTTGTAACCGGCCCGTTCCAGGTAATCGAGGCCCTCGCGCACGCCAGGATAGAGCATGCTGCGCTTGCAGGTATTGTCGGCATACAGATCGAGGAAGATCGGGTAGGCACGTGCCTTGAGTGCTTCGTCCGGGTAACCGTCGAGATCATCCGCCAGCGCGCGTTCGACCAGGCGCTCGACGCCGTTACCGACCCATTGCCGCACCCGTGCTTCACCGCGTACCGGCATGTCGAGTTGCCTGAGCATCTCATCGACGCAATATGTCAGGTCCGGCACGCTGTCGACCAGTGTGCCGTCCACATCGATGAGGACCATTTGCGGTTTTTTCAGGGGCATTCTGATTTCCTTAACACCCAACGCAAAGTCGCGGAGGCGCAAAGAACGCGAAGGGTTTAATAAATAATTCTCTCAGCGGTCTCTGCGACTTTGCGTTGGGTTTTGTATCAAGCCTTGGCGAGTTCGTCGCGCATCTGGCCGATAACGGTTTCGTACAGATTCGGATCGGCTTCGTTCTTCGCACCGAAGATTGCCGAACCGGCGACGAAGGTATCGGCACCTGCTGCCTTGATCTCGCGGATGTTGTCGACCTTCACGCCACCATCGATCTCGAGGCGGATATCGCGACCCGAGGCGTCGATGATCTGGCGCGCCTCGCGCAGCTTGTCGAGCGCCGTCGGGATGAAGCTCTGGCCGCCAAAGCCCGGGTTGACGGACATGAGCAGCACCATGTCGACCTTGTCGATGACGTAGTTCAGATGATCCAGCGGCGTGGCCGGATTGAAGACGAGACCGGCCTTGCAGCCTTCGTTGTGAATCAGCTGCAACGTACGATCGATGTGCTCGGAAGCTTCCGGATGGAAAGTGATATAGCTGGCACCGGCCGCGGCAAAATCCGGGATAATGCGATCCACCGGCTTGACCATGAGGTGCACATCGATCGGCGCAGTTACGCCGTGCTTGCGCAATGCTTCACAGACGAGCGGGCCGATGGTCAGGTTCGGCACATAGTGGTTATCCATAACGTCGAAATGAACAACGTCGGCACCCGCGGCGAGTACCTTGTCTACCTCTTCGCCCAGCCTGGCGAAATCCGCCGACAGGATCGACGGTGCAATAAAATCAGGAGCGGCCATACTCATCACCCTTGTAAAATCGTGTATCCCGGCACCGAAATATCGGCACCCTCAAAATCTGAACGGCGCACTTTACCCGATCAGGCGACAATTTGCAGCCGCCGCGCTATCATCCAAGCCCACGCTGTGATTAGGTATAACAAGAACCGGAGGTTCCCGGATGCACCGTTTAACATCATTTATTTCATTGATAGTAATAGGAATATTTCTCCATGTCGGCGCGCTGCCGGCCTCGGATACGGCCAAGGAGCAGCGCTGGCGCAGCCAGATCGTCGATGCCCTGTTCGTCGGTGAACCCGTCGATCTGCAGGCCGACGGCCATACTTTCCTTGGCATCTACGCCGGCCACGACACGGACAAACCACGCGGGGCCGCGATCGTCATGCACGGCATTGGCGTGCACCCGGCCTGGCCTGATGTCGTGCAACCGTTGCGTACCGAGTTGCCCGCGCATGGCTGGGCGACGCTGTCGATCCAGATGCCAATCCTGCCCAACGATGCCGACAGTAGCGAATATGCCCCGCTGTACGCGGAGGTTCCGGCGCGCATCAACGCGGCGAAGGCCTTTCTCAAGGAACAGGGTTATCAAAATATTGTGTTAGTCAGTCACAGCCTCGGCAGCGGCATGGCCGCCTCGTATCTTGCCCAGGGCGGCAGTGCCGCGGCCTTCGTTGCTATCGGCATGTCCATACACGATGACCCGGACCCGCGCATGGACCACGCCGGCTTCCTGTCAAAAATTACCGTCCCCGTGCTGGACCTGTATGGCAGCGGCGACCTTGAAGCGGTCCGCCATACCACCGAGGAACGCGCCCGGGCCGCGGCCAGGGCCGGCAACGAGGCCTATCAGCAACAGCAAGTCTCTGGTGCCAATCATTTCTTCCAGGGTAAGGAAAACGCACTGGTCAACGTCGTCAGCAGCTGGCTGGCCGAACTGAATAAAGGAAACCACTAATCATGAGTATCGATCCACGTTCCCTGTTTGTCGCCCTGCACCTGCTGTCCGCCGTGATCTGGGTGGGCGGCATGTTCTTCGCCTACCTGGCACTGCGCCCGGTTGCCGCGAGCCAGCTCGAACCGCCGGCACGCCTGAAACTGTGGGACGGCGTGTTCTGCAATTTCTTTCCCTGGGTCTGGATCAGCGTGATCCTGCTACTCGCTACGGGCTACCTGCTCGGCTTCAAGAACTTCGGTGGTTTTGCCGGCTTCCCGATGTACGTCAATCTGATGCAGGGGCTCGGCATCCTCATGATGCTGATCTTCGGCCACGTCGTGTTCGCCCTTTTCATGCCGATGAAAAAGGCCATCGCGGCCGAGGACTGGGCAAAGGCCGGCGCCAAACTGGCGAAGATCCGCGTGCTGATCGGTGTCAATCTGGCACTTGGTCTTCTCGTTGTGGCAATAGCCGCCGGGGGAAGATACCTGTAAAAAACACCCAACGCAGAGACGCGGAGGCGCAAAGGACGCCAAGGTTTTTTAAAATATTTCTCTACGCCCTCTGCGTCTTTGCGTTGGATCTGTTATTTCATTGACCGGGATTTTGAGCACCTACCCAATCTCCCGGTTGGGTCAGGGTAATAGCATCAGGTGGAAGGTATCTCTGAATTGATGATTTAGGATTGATGATTGCTGAATGAACGAGTGGCCGCTATGCGGCCATTTGTTTTTATAAATAACGTTGGAGCGTAGCGACCACTACAAATCATCGATCATCAATCTGCAATCATCAATTTCATCTACTTCATTCCTCTCGACCGCTTGATTACGTCATACGCTGCCCGGATCTCCTGGGTCTTCTCCTTCGCCATTTCCATCATTTCTTCCGGCAGTCCCTTGGCGACGAGTTTGTCAGGGTGATGCTGGTTCATTAACCGGCGATAGGCCTTTTTTACTTCCGCATCGCTGGCCGAGGCACTCATATTCAATACTGCGTAGGCGTCATCGAGTGACATACCGGAACGATTGGTTGCCGCCCCGCCATAGGCCTGCTCACCCCCCATATGGTGCTGTGCCTGCACGATGGCCTCGAGGTGGGCAAATTCCTGTGCCGAGAAACCCAGCCGCTGGCAGAGGTGACTGAGCAGTTCGCGCTCGCTCGCATGCACGACGCCGTCCGCATACGCGGCGTGCAACTGGATCTCGATGAATACCCGCATAAGGTTATGGCGGCGATGGCACTCACGGCGAAACTGATCCAGGACCGCATCGAGATTAAAGCCAGGCTGCTTGCCTTCGCTGAACAACCGCCTGGCGACACGGCACTGCTCCTCGTCAAGCTGCATTTGCGCCATGATTTGTTCTGCCACCTGGATCTCGTCACGTGACACGCGTCCGTCCGCCTTGGCCAGATGGCCCATGACGGAAAAGGTCGTCGTGAAAAACGCGGTCTGCACGCGTGCCTGCGCACCCGGTGAAAAGTCCTCGGCCACGCCCCGCATGCCCTTGTCGAAATTGTGCCCGAGCGCGGCCCCGAGCAACGCCCCGAGCGGTCCGCCGAGCAGGAAGCCGAACGTGCCGCCAATAATTTTTCCCCACCAATTCATAAGCTTACAGAGACCTCATTACCCACAGGAAATATCTACTTTATCATTACATCAACTTTGCTTATAGTTGACGATTCCGGTAAAGCTTATAATGACTGGACGTCAGTATAACCGTGAATGAATCATAAGAAGGGACTGCCATGCCATTTACTGCCAATGATTTGCTCAACGCCGTCGGTGATGCTCTCGCACTGCCGGAGACCTGCCAGCGGATCAACGAGATGGTGGGTGATGAACAGTATTCCGCAGCGGACATCGCCGAACTGATCCTTCTTGACCCGGGATTAACCACCCGCCTGCTGAAGATTGCCAACAGTCCGTTCTTTGGTTTTCCCAGCCATATCGATAGCGTGCCCAAAGC
>JASFME010000200.1:0-4137 GCA_050117725.1 Granulosicoccaceae bacterium
TCGGGCACCACACTTCACACTTATCCTTCGTCCACAGCGCGGTGGCATTCATCGGTTCCATGCAGGCGTGGTTCAGGTACGGGTACGCGTAGGTCGCCTCGACGGTCTTCGCCGCACCCTTCAGGGCCTTGTACACATCGCCGTTCGCGTTGCCGACAAACACCTTCCTGTTCGAGATCAGGCCTGCGTCGAGCATCTTGTCGATCGCGGCGCTATCGAGTTTTGCATTCGGCCCCTCGTCCCAGGTGATCGGCAAGGCATCGAGTGCGGTCTTCGCCTGCCACCATGTGTCGGCGACCACGGCCACGGCATAGTCTTCCACGGGCAGCACCGCACGCACACCGGGCATGTTCCTGACCTTGTTCGCATCGAACGAATTGAGCTTGCCGCCGAAAACGGGACAGGCCTTGATCGCGGCATTGAGCATACCGGGCAACTGCAGGTCGGCACCGTACACCTGCTTGCCGTTGAGCTTGTCATCGGTGTCGAGGCGCTTGACCGGCTGGCCGATCAGCTTCCAGTCCTTCGGATCCTTGAGTTCGATATGCTCGGGCGGGAACATCTCGGCGGCCAGTGCCGCGACCTTGCCGTACGTCGTGGTGCGCCCGCTCGGTACGTGCGTGATCATGCTGTTCGCGGCGCGGCATTCCGTCATGGGCACGCCCCATTGCTCGGCGGCCGCCTCGATCAGCATGTGCCGGGCCACGGCCCCGCCCTTGCGCACGTAGTCGTGACTGCCGCGGATCCCCTGGCTACCACCGGTCGAGAAACTGCGCCACACCTTGTCGCGGGCCAGGTTCTGTCCCGGCGTCGGGTACTCGGTCGTGACCTTCGCCCAGTCGCACTCGAGTTCCTCGGCAACGAGTTGCGCCAGGCCGGTCAGCGTGCCCTGCCCCATCTCTGAACGCGCGATGCGGATCACCACGGTATCGTCCGGCTTGATCAGCACCCAGGCGTTGACCTCGGGCATGGTCGCCGCGCCCGCTTTAGCATTACCGTCGGCTGCGAGCGCGTGACCGGTCAGCGGCAGGTACAGGCCAAGTGCAAACCCGGCAGTCACGCCCATGCCCACGGCCGTGCTGCGGATCAGGAATTCACGGCGCGAGACATTGATGCGTTGTTTTTTCATCACGCCTTCTCCTTCCTGTTGTCGCGCTTGCCGATCTCGACGGCAAGGTGAATGCCGCGCCGCACGCGGTTGAAGGTGCCGCAGCGGCAGATGTTCGTGATCTTCGCATCGATGTCGGCATCACTCGGGGCCGCGTTGCTGTTGAGCAGCGCCGCCGCGCTCATGATCATGCCGGGCTGGCAGTAGCCGCATTGCGGTACGTCGAGTTCCTTCCAGGCTTGTTGCAGCGGGTGGTTGTTGTCGGCCGACAACCCTTCGATGGTGACGATCTGCTGGGAAGGCTTCAGCGACGACACGGGCACGATGCAGGAACGCACCGCCTCGCCGTTGATATGCACCGTGCAGGCGCCGCACGCGCCGATGCCGCAACTGTACTTGGTGCCGGTCAGGCTGAGTTGCTCGCGCAGCACCCAGAGCAAGGGCGTGGCGCCATCGACATCGATGTCGTGCAGTTTTCCGTTTATTGTTAGCTTGGCCATGGGCAGACCCTCCGAAAAACCCGAGGGCAGTCTACCGCCACGACATGCGCGAGACAACGCGGCAACAGATATTTTGTGGATTAGCTGGAAATGATGGAGGGGTTAGGGTGAATATTCAGGGGTACTTATATTAGAAGTAACACGCTCTGACCCGGTTTTTTTATCAGGGTACACTGTGCCCTGATCCCCATTTATTGATGTATGGTGCGTTATGCCCGGCCGAACTGTGTTTTTACCATCAATCGTCCATGTCTTGCTGGTGCTGAACGCCATTGCCTTTTTTCTTTTAATTGCAACCGGTGGCCGGCTCATTGAATCCTTTGCGCTGTGGCCGCTGGGCCTGACGGGTGAAGAGCTGTTCAATGGCATTGCACCCCGCTTTGAAATATGGCAGTTGGTCAGCTATTCATTCCTGCACGGCGGCGTCTTCCACTTGCTGCTGAATATGTATGCACTGTGGTTGTTCGGTACCCCGATCGAGCGGGCCTGGGGTTCGCGGGCATTCGGCATCTATTACTTTATATGCGTGGTCGGCGCCGGCCTGGTGCAGTTATTCGTCGCCAGTCAGGCGGTAAGCGCTGGCACGGTGTATCCCACTGTCGGTGCCTCGGGCGGCGTGTTTGGCTTGCTGCTGGCCTTTGGCCTGACCTATCCGAATGAACGCCTGATGCTGATCTTTCCCCCGGTCATCCTGAAGGCAAAGTGGTTTGTCCTGATCTATGCCGCTGTCGAACTGTATGCCGGGGTAACCGGCACCCTGGCCGGGATCGCCCACTTCGCCCACCTCGGCGGCATGCTGTTTGGCTTCTTGTTATTGTGGTACTGGGGCGCGCACCCGCTTAAACGCCGATAGTGAAGATATTCGTAATCGTATGAAAACCGGGATCGTTATTCCTCTGAAGCCAAATATTCCCGTAACTCAACAGGATACAGTTCTTGCTTTTTATGTAGGGTATTTTGGGCCATAGGACTCAGAGCACTGTTCGCCTTACTATTTGGCAACATTGTGGTCTAACAGTAGTAATCCTATACTGGTATTACCTACTACTCTATATCAGGAGGTGTAGCATGAAAACCGCAGGATCACTTGAGAAGGATATTCCACTCTACTCGCCTTGCCGCAAGCTCACTTCCAATGCGCCTTTTAGATGGCTAAAAAAAGGCTGGCAAGACTTCCTCCGTGCACCCTGGCATAGCCTGGCCTATGGCGCGATATTCACTGCTATCGGTTGGCTGCTTGCTTATTTGTCATGGTCCTATGGATTTGATTTAGTCGTTACCCTCGTTATCACCTTCCTGATAGTGGGCTGTGTGCTTGCATTCGGCCTTTACGATATAAGCCAACAACTCGAACTGAAACACACACCGAGCTTTGGTCACGAGCGCAGCAAGGCTTTCCATGAGATGGGGCACGGCCTCATGTTTGCCCTCGTGCTCGGCCTGGCGTTCCTGGTGCTGCTCATCATCATGTCGATGGTCATGGGTATTGGTGCGACATTCGAGCAGGTGGCTATTTCTGCCGCGGCGCCCATATCTGATGCCGCCTTCTTCCTCGCTGTCGTTATCTTTGCCGGCCTGCTCTTTTGCACCAGTACCTTCGCACTGCCGATGATTGTCGACCGGGATGCGATGGCAATGACGGCAATCATAACCAGCCTCCATGCCGTATGGCAAAACAAGTCAGTCATAACGATCTGGGCATTACTCATCCTGGCTTTGATGGCTGTTGGGGTCGCGACTGCACTGGTGGGCTTCCTGGTCATCGTACCGGTGATCGGCTATGCCACATGGCATGCCTACCGTGAAACGATCATCGCAGAAAAATAAACAGGGTCGGGAAGCAAGGGAGACGGAGGGGTTAAAAATTAATCCCTCCATTCCCTTTTATCTATTGTGACTGGAAAAAATCTTTTTATTGCCCTTCTCATCAAAAGAAACCACATTGTATTTATCTTTGCGATCACCTTGTTCCATACCGGGTGAACCGATCGGCATGCCCGGCACTGCCAGCCCATCCACCGCGGGGCGTTCACGCAGCAAGCGCTTGATATCGCCGGCCGGCACATGGCCTTCAATGGTATATCCATCCACAATAGCCGTATGACAGGACGCCAGTTCCGGTGTAACACCGTTTTGTATCTTGTAAGGTATGACATCCTTTACATTATGCGCCTCAACCTTGAAGCCGTTCTGTTCCAGGTGTTCTATCCATTTATTGCAACAGCCACAAGCCGGGCTTTTGTAAACGATAACATCACTGGCCGTATTACCTGTATAGCCGTTTATAGCAAACAACAGGCCTAGTAACATCAGTAACAGACGACCGTTAATTCTCATATCATTACCTTAATGAATTGGGGGCAGAGTATAAATTCTATACAGTTTTTACTCTGACACCAAATATCCATTACCGCCTATCTTAAAAAGGGGCTTCAGACTGAACCCTATTATTCCCAGGTCTATTTCATCAGGCAGTCTAAATACAAGTCCTGCGTTAGCTTAACCAGATGCTCCCGTGAGAAATGCCTG
>JASFME010000201.1:0-4127 GCA_050117725.1 Granulosicoccaceae bacterium
CTTGACATCCGGCGCGATATACAGCCCCGGTTCGACGGTCATGACCATGCCCGGCTCGAGGATGCGCCACTCGTCGCCGAGCTTGTATTCCCCGACGTCATGCACGTCCATGCCCAGCCAGTGCCCGGTACGGTGCATATAATAAGGTTTGTAGGCCTCGTTTTTCAGCAGGGTTGTTACCTTGCCCTTGAGTATACCAAGATCCACGAGCCCTTCTGTGATCACGCGCACAGCCGCCTCATGCGGCTCGTTCCAGTGCTTGCCGGGTTTCACCTGCGTGATCGCCGCTTTTTGCGCCTCGCTGACGATGTCGTGGATGATCTGCTGCTCTTTCGTGAATTCCCCGTTTACCGCGAAGCTGCGCGTAATGTCCGAGGCGTAGCATTCGACCTCGCAACCCGCGTCGATCAGCAGCACATCGCCGTCCTTGAGTATTGCGTTGTTCTCGGTGTAATGCAGGATGCAGGCGTTCTCGCCGCCCGCGACGATCGACGGGTAGGCCTCGGTCGCGCCGTGTTTCATGAACTCATAGCGGATTGCCGCCTCGATCTCGCGCTCGTTCATGCCCGGCTCGCACAGTTCCTCGACGAGTTTGTGAGTGCGGGCCGCGAGCTGCCCGGCCTTTTTCATGACCTTGATCTCGGCCGCGCTCTTGATCAGGCGCATCTCGTGCAGCAGGTGATCGAGGCCGACGAATTCACCGGGCGCATGGATACCGGCGCGCGTCTTCTTCTTCAGCTTGTTGAGCCACTCGATAATGTGCCGGTCGAATTCGCGATCGCAGCCCATCGTGTAGAACACGCGCTGCGTGTTTTCGAGCAGGCCCGGCAGGATATCGTCAATATCATTGATCGGAAACGAATCATCCGCGCCGTACTCGTCACAGGCGCCGTCCTGGCCGGCGCGTCGGCCGTTCCACAACTCCATCTTCGGATCGCGCTCACGGCAAAACAGTATGTACTCACCGTGTTCACGGCCCGGTTTGAGCACGGCCACGGCCTCGGGCTCGGGGAAACCGGTCAGGTAATAAAAATCGCTGTCCGGGCGGAAGCGGTATTCGACATCACGGTTGCGCAGGCGCACGGGCGAAGTCGGCAATATGGCAATATCGCCGGGCTCCATCATGTTCATGAGTTGCTTGCGGCGACGTTTGAATTCGCGCTTGTCCATGGGTGTACAGCCTGTCTTCATACCCGGGCGGGCCATGCCCACCCTGTCCGTGTTGTGCAACGTGTATCATACCTGAAACAAAGTCGGCAGTAATCAGTTGGCAGTGATCCCCCTCCCCCTGCCCCCTCCCGTGAAGGGAGGGGGATAGTAGTAGGTCGGATTAGCAAGCGAAAGCACGCGTAATCCGACATGCCTGAAACAAAGTCGGCAGTAAGCAGCAGATCAGCAGCCGCCGTCGGCACACGTCACGCTGTTCCTGTACCGACCTACAACTGACGACTGCCAACTGCCTACTTTTTACTTCTTTCCCGTAATTCCTCGCGCACGAGCAGCACGCCCATGCGCACGTACTCGACCACCTCGGCATAGGCGGCCTCGTCTTCCTCGCCCTCGACGCTCTCATCGCCTTCAAGCTGGGCGACGTCGACCATGTCCTGCAGGACCTCGCGGCTGTCTTCCGGCAGGGCCTGGATATCGCTGATGCCGCCCATCGACAGCCCCATGTAAAAGCCCTGGCACCATTGCGCCAGCGCCGTGGTGCGCTGCGCGAGGCTTTGCGTGTCATCGGGCAGGAGTAGTTCCAGGGCAAACGACTCGCTTTCGAATGCCTGCAGGGTATGCTGCGCGAGCTTGGCCAGCGTACCGGTCGCCTCGACGACGAGCAGGTTCTGCGGATCGGTGCCGGCCAGCACTTCTTCCTGCCAGCTCGGGCCACTCAACTGTCCGCCACTGCAAATGATGCCGCACAGCATGCCATGCGCCTCGGCTGCCCGCATGTGCGCACCGGCCTGCGACAGGGCCTGTTCAATCTCGTCGAAATCTGTACTCATGGTTCCGTTCTTTTTGTCCGTATACATCTGTCAGTGCCACCATTATGCGCTGCCGCGGCTGGCCGTGTCATGCGCTAACCGTTGACCGGCCACGTCATGATCACTACTATTCCTTGTATGGAGCAGAATAAACAGCATGACGAGCTTGAGCTGAAAAACCTTGAGTCACGCATCGAGGAATTGATTTCCACGTGCGATGCCCTCAAGACCGAGAACCATTCCCTGCGCCAACAACAATCCGGCCTGATGAGCGAACGTGCCCGGTTGATCGAAAAAACCGAGCTTGCCCGCAACCGGGTCGAGGCCATGATCCATCGCCTCAAGTCCATGGAGACCGGCCATGAGTGATTCACCGCACAGCGTCACTGTCCAGATCATGGACAAGGAATTCCGCATCGCCTGCCCGGAAGAAGAACATGATGCGCTGCTCGCCTCGGCACACCTGCTGAACATGAAAATGAAAGAAATCCGCGACAGCGGTATCATCGGCCCCGACCGTATCGCCATCATGGCCGCACTGAATATCGCCCATGAAATGATGCAGCAGAAAAACCAGCGCGAAACCTATGCCCGCTCCGTGAGTGGCCGCATCCAGAGCCTGCAAAACCGCATCGAGCAGGCCCTGACCAAGAGCAAACAGCTCGAACTGTAAATACGCGTTGGCAGTAATCACTTGACAGAAAACCGTCAAAAGCCCGTTTTATTTCTGCAAACTGCCAACTGACGACTGCCAACTTATTTTCATTGTCAAGATACTCGCCCCGCGTTTTTTCCGTTACGATCACCCCATCAGACCAAGTTTGAGTTTGGTGCCCTCTGCGGTGTACGCGTGCCTGCCGGGTATTTTCTTGAGCCTAATTTCCTTACCCGGGAGCGTTCGTTGCGCGGTTGTGTGCAAGTCCGTTGCGAGCGGAAAGCCTGTAGGCCGCGCACCTGTTCCCACTTGAACCCCTGGTTCAAGGACAAAGGCCGGCCACGGCACAGGCGGAGGGCACCTCCTTTAAAAACCATAACAACCATGCCAGACCGCCTGACACTTCGACAACAAATGCGCCGTAAACGGCGTGCCCTGCCAGAAACAGAGCGTGCCCGGCGCGAAATGCAATTGGCGGCGCATATCGCGAAAAGTCATGCCTTTCGTAACGCAAACCGCATCGCCTGTTTCCTGGCCAACGACGGTGAACCCCGTCTCGATGCCATCATCGAGCGCATCTGGCAATTCGGCAAACAATGTTACCTGCCGATATTGAACACGTTCGGCCGCAATCACTTGTTGTTTGCACCGTTTGAACCGGATACCCCGCTCATCAGCAACAGGTATGGCATTCCCGAGCCGGATGTCGCGCATAAACTGTGGCTGCGTCCGCAGCAACTGGATCTCGTGCTGACCCCGCTGGTCGCCTTTGATGCACAGGGCAACCGTCTCGGCATGGGCGGCGGTTACTACGATCGCAGCTTCGCCTTTTTGCGGCGTCGCAGGCATTGGCGGCAGCCGCGCCTGGCCGGCGTGGCCTTTGACTTCCAACAGGTCGAACAACTCCCCGTGGCGCAGTGGGATGTGCCGCTCTACCGCGTTATCACCAACGAAGGGGAAGTTAAGATTAGTGATTAGTTGGCAGCTGTCAGTTTGCAGTCCACACAAAACCGCTTTTGTATTTTTTCTGCCAACTGCCTGCTGATGACTGCCTGCTTCAAAAGAAACGGCAGCCAATGGCTGCCGTTTCGCTACTTCTGTGTATCGTGTATTACCTGGACTGTAATTCGGTGCTTGTCGCTTACCGGGTAAACTGTGCTGATGCCTCGACGACGCGATCCTGGTTACCCAGGTCAAATGCGTAGCCGCTTACTACAACACCGAGTCCGATCGCCACAAACAGCAACATCATCAGATCAGGCTTTCTCTTTCTTCTCATCATCTCCTCCTGCCAAAGGCCATCCGGCCAACTCCGCAGCCTTCGTCCGGGCTTGCTGGAGCCTGTATTTATTATAGTAGACCATATTTCCCCGCTGTCAGCGCGGGAACCATCTATATAATCAACAATGCACATGCTTTGCAAGCCATCTGGGCACAAATCAGCGGTTTTCGGCAAAATCACTGGTCTATGAGGGGGTTCACAAGCTACGCTC
>JASFME010000202.1:0-4125 GCA_050117725.1 Granulosicoccaceae bacterium
CGGTCAGTGGCTACTCGAGAATATCGTGCAGAGTGATATTTCTGAAAGCCGCGTCACGCAAAGCGTGATTGACAAGGCCAGGTGGGATTCGTTGCTTGCGCCGGGGCTGTTGAATATTGTGCTCATCGACCCGGCACGGATGCCGGTGCGTGAACTGTTTGCCTATATACGTTTCCTGCGCGCCAATGGCCAGGATGCGGAACGTTACTCACTGGCCATGTGGAGCAAGATCATGACGCCGCTGGCAATCGCCGTGATGCTGTTGCTCGCTGTGCCGTTTGTGTTTGGCCCGCTGCGTTCCGTGGCCATTGGCCCGCGCATCCTCGTCGGTTTCCTGGTCGGGCTGGCCTTTTATATTATTAACAAGGCATTTGGCTATCTCGGTGTGGTGTATGCATTCTCACCTGTACTGAGCGCCACCCTGCCGGTGTTGTTGTTCCTCGCCGGGGCGTTGTTTATGTTGCGGCGAATCTGAAAATGTGAGGCGTCAGGTGTGAGGAGTGAAATGTTATCGCCTTACTCCTCACCCCTCACTCATATAACCTTTGGCAGCACCACGACCCGCGTGCCCGATGCGCGGTCATGCCAGGTGCGCTTGTCCTTGTCGACCAGTATCCAGAGGACCCCCAGCCCGCAGGCCCCCCACGACAGTATCGCGACGAGGAAGCGGATCAGGGCCTGGCGCCAGGTCATAGTGCTGTGGTCGGGTTGCTCGACGCGTAGTCGCCAGGCACGCATACCCAGTGTTTGCCCGCCACGGGTCCAGAACCAGCCGAAGAAGGCAAAGGTTACGCTGTACAGGTACATGCTATAGAGCGCATGGCCAAGTGTGTTGTCCGGGGCGATGGCTTCACCACCGCTGAGCGGCAGGGCGATAAAACCGGCGATGAGCCAGATGGCGGCGATCAGTAGCAGGTCATAGACCGCGGCCAGCAGGCGCCGGATCAGTCCGGCTCTCGGGTAGTCGGGGGATGAGGTGTCGTTCATGTACAATCGCCAGTTAAATGGTGCTCCCAAGGGGACTCGAACCCCTGTTACCGACGTGAGAGGCCGGTGTCCTGGACCACTAGACGATGGGAGCTATATACCGTAAGTCGTGCCTGTGCGGCCGGGGAGTGCTATTATACCTGCGCGTTCCCATCTCACAAGCACCTGTTATGTAAGATTATTATTTTGGATTCGGCAGACACACAACATTCCGCACCACGCATTATCCCGCGTGCCGAGCACAACATCTCCCGTTCAGCGATCAGTGAAAGCGCCTTGCGCGTCCTGTATGGCCTGAAGAAGGCCGGTTTTGATGCCTGCCTGGTCGGTGGCGGGGTGCGTGATCTGTTACTGGGGCGTGAGCCGAAGGACTTTGACGTGGCGACGAATGCCTCCCCGGAGGAGGTGCGCAAGGTGTTTCGTAATTGCCGCCTGATCGGACGGCGTTTCCGCCTCGCGCATGTGCGGTTTGGTCGCGAGATTATCGAGGTGGCAACCTATCGTGCCGGCATGGAGTCGGTAGATGATGAAGAGGAGGCGGACCTGCATATCGAGAATGGCCGCATCCTGCGCGACAATGTGTATGGCACGCTGGAGCAGGATGCCTGGCGCCGCGACTTCACGGTGAATGCCCTGTATTACAACATCCGTGATTTTTCCGTGATCGATTATGTTGGCGGTTATGACGATCTGCAGGCGGGGTTGTTGCGTCTGATCGGTGATCCACAACAGCGTTACCATGAAGACCCGGTACGTATGTTGCGCGCCGTCCGTTTCGCGGCAAAGCTGGGCCTGCGCATGCATGCCGATACCGAGTCACCTGTTCACGAACTGGCACACTTGCTGGAAACGATCTCGCCGGCACGCTTGTTCGAGGAGGTGCTGAAACTGTTTCATGGCGGCTATGCACTGCAAACATTCGAGATGCTGCGGCATTATGGTTTGTTTGCCGCGCTGTTCCCGGATACCGAACGCAGCCTGGCGAAAGAAGAAAACGGCTATCCGCATATCCTGCTGAGCCTTGCCCTGGCCAACACCGATCAGCGTGTGCGGGAGGAAAAATCGGTTAACCCGGCGTTCCTGTTCGCAGCGCTGTTATGGGAGCCGATGCGCGAATTTCGCGAACAATATATTGCCAACGGCATGTCGGAAATGGAGGCCACGCATGTGGCGACCGATCGCGTACTGCGCCAGCAACGCGGCAGCACAACGCTGCCGAAACGTCACAGCCTGACGATTCGAGATATCTATACGATGCAGTTACGTTTCCACCGCCGTCAGGGTAAACGCTGCCTGCAACTGCTCGAGTTACAACGCTTCCGCGCCGCCTACGACTTCCTGTTGTTACGCGCCGAGGCGGGCGAAGAGGTCAGCGAACTTGCCGAGTGGTGGACGAAGATCCAGACCCTGCCGGAAGAGCAGCGTGAGTCCATGTTGCTGCCGGGCGGTGGCAAACCGCGCCGCCGTCGGCGTGCGCGGCGACACAAGCCGGCCGGCAAGGAATCCTAAGGCATGGTTGTTTGTTATATCGGGCTGGGCAGTAATCTCGACCAGCCCGTGCAACAACTGCAACAAGCCTTTGACGAACTCGCAGCCTTGCCCGCGACCCGCCTGCAGGCGCAGTCATCACTGTATCGTAGCGCGCCGCTTGGTCCGGCCGGGCAACCCGATTACATTAATGCCGTCGCCGAGTTACACACCGAACTGTCCGCACATGCCCTGCTCGATGCCTTGCAGGCGATTGAGCAGACGCATCAGCGGGTGCGCACGCAACGCTGGGGGCCGCGCACGCTCGACCTCGATATCCTGTTATACGGGGATGCGCAGATCGATGATGCTCGCTTGCAGGTACCGCACCCGGCGATCGCCGGGCGCGCCTTCGTCCTGTACCCGCTCGCGGAAATCGCGCCGCAACTGCATATCCCCGGACTCGGCGCGATCACCGATTTGCTCGGGGCAGTGGCCGGTCAGGAGCTGGAACGTCTTCGTGTGGATGAGGACAGTCTGCCGCCAAACCCGTTACAATAAGACTTTATGTGGGAAAGACTGTCAGTATGAGTGAACAGGGGCATCCGGATTACATCGTCGTGGAGGGGCCGATTGGCGTGGGCAAGACCAGCCTGGCGCGGCGGCTGGCCAGGTCGTTTGGCACCGAGTTGTTGCTCGAGGGCGCGGAGGCCAACCCCTTCCTGGAACGTTTTTACCGCAAGCCGAAAGAGGCAGCATTGCCGACGCAACTGTTTTTCCTGTTCCAGCGTGCCCGCCAGATCCAGGCATTGCGCCAGGCCGACATGTTCCGCCCGGTACGCGTGGCTGATTTTCTCATGGAAAAGGATCGCCTGTTTGCTGCGCTGACGCTGGAAGACGACGAGTTCCAGTTGTACGAACAGGTGTACGCGCAAATGACCATTGATGCGCCGGTGCCGGATCTCGTCATCTACCTGCAGGCCCCGGTCGAAGTCTTGCTGGCGCGGATTGCCAACCGGGCTATCGACTACGAGCGGCATATTGATGCGGCCTACCTGCAGCGCCTGACTGATGCCTATACGAACTTTTTTTACCAGTACAACGATGCGCCACTGTTGATTGTCAATGCCGCCGAACTTGATTACGTCAACAACGATCAGGATTACACGGTATTGCTGGAACAGGTCCGCACCATCCGCAGTGGCCGGCATTACTTCAACCCGCAACCGTTCAGCCTGTAAGCCATGAGTCACGACAGCCGCCTTCGCCCGCACGATCTGCGCGCTTTCAAGCAGCGTGGTGAGAAGCTTGCCGTGCTGACTGCCTATGATGCGAGTATTGCCTCGCTGCTGGATCGTTGCGGCGTGGATATCGTACTGGTCGGTGATTCGCTTGGCATGGTCGTGCAGGGTCATGATACGACCCGCGCCGTGAGCGTCGACGACATGGTCTACCACACCGCCAACGTCGCGCGCGGTATCGAGCATGCCTGTCTCATTACCGATATGCCATACCGTAGTTATGACGAGCCGGCGCTGGCCCTTCAAAATGCACAGCGCCTCGTCGGAGAAGGCGGGGCCGACATGGTCAAGCTGGAAGGCGGGGCAGAACAATTGCCCGTAATCGAGGCGATTACCTCGGCGGGCATCCCCCTGTGCGGACATCTCGGTT
>JASFME010000203.1:0-4115 GCA_050117725.1 Granulosicoccaceae bacterium
TTTCCTGAAGGTTTTAAGTAATTTCTTATAAAACAAAGGGCTATATGCACATGAATCCGAATGAACGCATTCTGACACAAACCTCCGAGTCGGTCCTGGCGACGAACAAGGTGATTCGTAACACGTACCTGCTGTTATCGATGACCCTGCTGTTCAGTGCCCTGACCGCCGGGATCAGCATGGTCCTGAATTTGCCGCATCCGGGCCTCGTGATCACGCTCGTCGGCTATTTCGGCCTGCTGTTCCTGACCAGCAAGCTGCGTAACAGCGTCTGGGGCATCGCCAGCGTCTTTGCCCTGACCGGCTTCATGGGCCTGACGCTCGGACCGATTATCAGCGCCTATGTCCAGGTATTCAGCAACGGCGCCCAGCTTGTCATGATGGCGCTCGGCGGTACGGGTGTGATTTTCCTCGGCCTGTCCGGCTATGCTCTGACCACGCGCAAGGATTTCAGCTTCATGGGCGGTTTCCTCATGATCGGTATCCTGGTGGCCTTTCTTGCCGGTCTCGCCGCAGCCGTATTGCCGATGTTCGGCATCAGCCTGCCGGGCCTGGCGCTGGCGGTATCGGCCATGTTCATCCTGCTCATGGGCGGTGTGATCCTGTATGAAACCAGCCAGCTCATCCACGGCGGTGAAACCAACTACATCATGGCGACCGTGTCATTGTATGTGGCTATCTACAACCTGTTCCTGAGCCTGCTGCACCTGCTCGGCGCGCTCGCCGGCGAACGGTAGTCGTCCGGCTCATTCCGGAAAATAAAAAACCCCGCTCTGCGGGGTTTTTTATGCCCTGACGCTGAAAGCGTAGGGTACTCGCAATGAACCCGCCAGGGTTCTGCGAGCCGTAATAAAACATTCTATTCTGCATCTGTCTGTTTAGCGGACTTTTTCAGGCCCAGTACGTCCCTGACCAGGCGTTTCAGGGTGCCCATATGCTTCGGCAACTCGTAGTCCATGATGTGCTCGAGCACCCACTTGCTGTCCGTGCTGGCCATAACGTCGGCGATAAAACTGCCGAGCAGGCGCTTGAACGCGTAACTTGGCCCCTTTTCCTCATCGTAGTCGCATTCGGCATATTCACCCAGCCGTGCATTCAGGCGTGAGACGAATTCATCCCGGTAGTCGCCAGGGCCCAGCAGATCTTCCTTGTTGCTGATCATCATGTTCAGCAGATCGGTCGCCAGCGCCGTGACAAATTCGGTGCGTTGTTCTTCGGTGATCTTGCCATACACCATGCGATCCGCCACGGCGATCATGTAGGCGATGATTTCACTGAAAAAGTCGATGACCTGGCTGTCTTCGCCAAAGCGATAGCCCTCTTTTTCCATGTTCGCATAGATCTCCTTGGTGAGCTTCCAGATATTGAAGGCAATCACCCCGGCGAGATCGGTCATGGTTTTTTCTTTGCGCGAACCCTCAATATTGCGCTGGCTGCGCCTGGAGCGGTGCCAGCGGGTTTTCATGCGTACAGCCATAATTGCGGTGCTCCTGAAAATCGAGGGGTAAAAAGGGGAATCGGGCCATGTCCCCGTCGTTACAGCGACAAGGATCTTAACGTGAATCGACTGGCAGGCAAAGCCGACCGGCATAATAACCTGAAAAAATCAGGTGCTTGGGGCATTTCCGCGTCCGTTTTCTGCTGATAGACTGGCAGGGTCTCAGAGGAAAAGTAACGATGTTGAATCTCGGACAACTCCAGCAACATGTGCAGCGCAACTGCGATATTTCCGACGCGCGGCATGCCGGCAATTACACCATGTGCATCTTCCTGCTGAAAATGCGGGAATATTTCCGTTGGGAACACGATATTCCCCTGTCCAGTGCACTGCCGAAAGACGCCATCGGGCAATGGCTGGTCAGGCGCGAGCAGGACTGGGAATCACTTGAAGAGGATGACTACAGCCCGCTGTTGCTGGCAGGTGGCGGCGCCGATCCCTTTGATGATGTCACCATTAACACGCACCTGCTTGAACAGGGCTATATCTACAGTAGTGGCATCGGTATTTTCAGCAAGCCGCATTTTTTTCTTGGGCAACTCGCCCGTCATGAACAGCATGATGGTATCAATATCTATGTTGCTTCCTGTGAGTATGCGCGGGACCTCGTCGCTCCGCCGGCGATGAGCCGTGACGATACCGTGTATGTGCGTATGGAATCACTACGGCGCACTATCTGGGAGAAGGTCGAGGAGTGGCAGTGGAATCGCGAGCATGATACCGCGCTCTACCATGCCGTTAAAACCTTTGGCGTTGATTTATTGCAGAATGATCTGCCCCTCGCACGCCTGGAGAAGTTGCTCGATGAGATGACCGAAAGCCAGGTCGATAACGTTATTCAACACGAACTCGGGGAGATCCGGGCCGGCCGGCTGCTTGGCCCGCAGTGGAAAGACATGGTGCTGGCACTGGCCGGCACCAGGAACGAGCTGGTGGCACGGGCCGTACGCGATCACCTGGCCGACAGTCTCACGACATTACCCGTCCTCATTGCCGACGCCGACCCGGCACGACTGCATTATTACTTTGCCAATTTTGCCAGTCTTCGCAAGGCAATCTGGCCGGAATTGCTCGACGCCTACCACGATTGGCGTAACACCGGTTCATTGTCCGCACTTGAGCAGCAGGTGCGCATGGCGCCGGACAAGTGGCGGAACATTGCCGCGAACATGCTCGACTGTTACGCCCGCTCAACGCAAGACGTAGCAGAGTATATAGACAGGGAGTTTGCTGACAGGCTCGATCGCTAGAAGCCGTTCAAGGCATTACTGTTTGCTGTCGTCCAGCGAGATGCGTATGCCGCGCAATTCATGAAAGCGTTTCTCAACTGCCTGTTCACGCATGGCTTTGGCTTCATCCTCGGTTTGCAGCGCGGGCGATTCCTGCCAGGAGCCGGTCATTTCATCGCGCATCGCGAACTTCCAGACGCGGCCTACCTTGTACGGCGTCGCGACATCCTGCTCGGCCTGGGTACGCGCCTGTTCTTCCGGCATGGGCTGGCGGTTGGCATTGCTGGCCGCATCGAAGAACATGGTTTCCATCATCTCGCCTTCGGTATCGATATTCACCGCGGTGACGCCCGGCAGACGCGTCAGGATGTAACCCGCCATGAGCAGGGCCATAACGCTATCGTCATTGGAAATGGCGGTGAGGATCCGGTCCGCCGCGATCTGGCAACGCTGCGCACGATCCGGGTTATCAACAAAATCACGACTCATCTGCCAGCCCTTGTCCATGTCGGCATCCATTTTGCCGTAAAAGGACTCGCCATCCTCACCAAGCATGTCTGCCGGTACGTCGAGTTCGTAGATTTTGTCGTTGATGTAAGCTGTCAGGATCATGTTTTACTCCAGTATCGCGGCCGCAGATTATAATCAATGCCGTGCTTCGCTTCACCCGTAATCCACCTGTCTTTTGCGCGGATTCAGCCGTTATACACCCATTGTTGGTATGGTCTCGTGGTATAGTCCTGCTCCGCCCGCTCTGGCAGAATAGGCGCCCTTTTACTGTGATAACGATGTGGAGACAGCAATGAGCGACAATAACGGACTCGATATGGATCTTGCCAGCGGTATGGCCGCCTTCGAGGCAAAGGAATTTACGCGCGCCAAGCAGTTTCTGATCCCGTTCGCCGAACAGGGCAATGTCGAGGCCCAGCATCGTATCGCGATCATGTACCAGAACGGCCTCGGGCTGGTGAAAGACGAACAGGCCGCCTTCAAGTGGATGAAAGCTGCCGCCGAGCAGGGCTATGGCATGGCCCAGCATGGCCTTGGCTTCATGTACCTGCACGGTGAGTGCGTCGGGAAAGACGAGGCCGAAGCCGTGAAGTGGTTCGAAAAAGCCGCCGGGCAGGGCCTGGCCGGCTCTGCCATGACCCTGGGCATGATGTACGAACAGGGCCAGGGCGTCGAGAAAGATCCCGCCAGGGCGCAGGAGTGGTACAAGAAATCAGAGGAAATGCAGTAAAAGACAATGATGATTGCGGAATGATGATTGATGAATGAAAACAAGCAGATCTTCCAATCATCGATCATCATTCATAATTCATCGTTCCTACACATCTCCCCACATGCGCACGAGGTTGACGTAGCTGCGGTCGATCTTTTTCGTGTCC
>JASFME010000204.1:0-4080 GCA_050117725.1 Granulosicoccaceae bacterium
GCAGTGTGCCGAGCATGCGCCGCGAGGTGCCGCCGTCATTGTCACCGACAGCAAGGCCTTTTTCGATCTCGTCCAGCCACAGCACACATGGCGCCATGACTTCGGCCATTTTCAGTGATTCGCGCAGATTGCGCTCGCTCTCACCATGATACTTGTTATACAGCGCGCCGAAGTCGAGTCGCAGCAGGGGAACCTGCCAGATGCCGGCCACGGCCTTGGCAGCAAGACTCTTGCCACAGCCCTGCACGCCGAGCAGCAGCGCACCACGTGGCGTATCGAGGCCCTTGACGGCCGCAGTGCCGTGAATTATGCCGTGCCGTTGCTCGAGCCAGGACTTGAACCGGCGCAGGCCGCCGACCTCGGCAAAGCTGGCTGTATCGAACTCGAATGACAACACGCCGTCGTTATTGAGCAGGTCATACTTGGCCTGCATGACAGTGTTCAGATCACTTTCCGTGATTGCGCCGTCATCATAAATGGCCTTGCGTGCGAGGCGGCGTGCATCGTTCAGGGTCAGGCCGGCGAGATTTTTTAACAGCGCATCGAGTGTCTTGCGATCGGTGCGCACCTGTTTGCCGGGGTTTTTCCTGCTCCAATCCGTGGCCGTATCACGTACCAGTTGTTCGAGTTCCTGCTCAGTGGGCAGCGCGAGATTGAAGCCGGCGCTGAATTTTTTCAGCTCCGGCGGCATCTCGAGTTCATGACTCATGAGGATGATGGTGATGCCGGTTTCACTATGCTCGAGGGCAATGTCCTTGAGCAGGCGGATATGTATCGGCTCAGCCAGGTAATGATGAAAGTCGGACAGTACATACAGGCCGTCATGCCGCGATGACTTGATATGCCGCAGCACGTCTTCCGGACGTGCGTTCATGCGCTGCGGTTCCATCTCGATATCGCAGCGCTCCAGGCCTTCGGTGACAGTCCAGTGGAACAAGGGTTTGAACAGGCTGACTGATAATTGAGTGAGCATATTCAGGACGCGTTTTTCCTCGTGGGTCTCGATGACAACGATGGGTATGTGCGACTTGAGTATGAGTTCGAGATCGTGGTTGTTATTCATTACTTGTTTCCTCGCAACCAGTCTAGCGATTCTGCCTGTCGGCGTGAAGCCCTGGCTGTTCTTTGCCGTCGCGAGTGGCTATGATCGTTGCCATGCAGACGCCGGTCATCGAAGTCCATCATTTGTGCAAGTCGTTTGACGGCGTACTGGCCGTGGATGACCTGGCTTTCAGTGTTGCACCAGGCAGCACCTGTGCCTTGCTGGGCGGTAATGGTGCCGGCAAGACGACGACCCTGTCGATGTTGCTTGGTCTGCTACTGCCGAGCCGGGGCAGTATCCATATCCTCGGTGTTGACATGCTCAGGGATCGCTATGCTGCCTTGCCACGCATGAACTTTACCTCGCCGTATGTTGATCTGCCGATGCGACTGACCGTGCGCGAGAACCTGACCGTGTATGCACGCCTGTACAGTATCACGAAGGTTGCGGATCGCATCGAACAACTGGCCACCGAACTGGAGTTGTCGGATTTTCTTGACCGGCCATATGGCAAACTCTCGTCGGGGCAGAAAACCCGGGTCGCACTGGCCAAGTCACTGCTGAATGAGCCGGACCTGTTATTGCTTGATGAGCCGACGGCATCAATGGATCCGGACACGGCGGATCGCATCCGCCACTATCTTGTGGCCTACCAGCAACGCAGCCGGGCCACCTTGTTTCTTGCCTCACATAACATGCGCGAGGTGGAACGCCTGTGCGACCAGGTCATTATGCTGCGGCGCGGCAAGCTCGTGGATGAAGGGACACCGGAGGATTTGCTCGCCCGTTATGGACGACAGGATATGGAACAGGTGTTCCTCGATATAGCCCGTCAACCCGGGGGTGACGCGTGATGTACCTGTCAGCTGGACGCATTTATGCCATGATCCTGCGCTATGTCTACCTGATGCGCAGATCCTGGCCGCGCATTCTTGAACTCGCCTACTGGCCGACCGTACAGATGGTTCTGTGGGGCTTCATCAATAACTTCTACGCTACGCACAGTGACTGGGTGGCACAGGCTGCCGGCCTGTTGATTGCTGCGGTGTTGTTATGGGATGTCATGTTTCGTGGTCAGCTCGGCGTATCGCTGGCCTTCTACGAGGAGATGTATTCCCGCAATCTCGGCCAGTTGTTCGTCAGCCCGCTACGGCCAGGCGAACTTGTTGCAGCCTTGCTCGGTATCAGTTTGATTCGCACCCTGATCGGGGTCGGCTTTGCCGCAATGCTGGCGATCCCGCTGTATGCATTTTCCATCTTTGAACTGGGACTGCCGTTGCTCGTATTCTTCAGTAACCTGCTCGTGTTTGGCTGGGCGATAGGCCTGCTTGTGAGCGCGCTCGTATTGCGTAATGGTCTCGGGGCGGAGAGCCTGGCCTGGGTCGTGATCTTCGCGATCGCACCGCTCTCCGGTATTTATTATCCCATCGATGTGCTGCCGGCGCTGTTGCAGCCAATCGCGGCAATTCTGCCGGCCAGTCACGTATTCGAAGGGATGCGGGCCGTGATGCTGGAAGGGCGGTTCGATACCGGACTGTTCATGTATGCCACGTTGCTGAACCTGGCCTGGATCGCGCTCGGCGTCACGACTTTCAATATCGCCTTCAACAGCGCCCGGCGTCTTGGCCTGTTGCTGCATATCGGCGAGTAATCACGTACTCCATTCAGGGTTATTTCGATATTATAGTTGACTATAATACTCAGGATTAATATGATCACCACCCATTAGTTGAGTAAAACAGGTGGTTATTGTGAAGATTTCATCCAAGGCACGGTACGCTATTCAGGCCATGTTCCAGCTTGCCACGTCGCAGAAGGAACGCCCCCTGACCTTGCACGAAATTACGCGTGAACAGGCTATTTCACCGTCTTACCTTGAACAGTTGTTGGCACGCCTGCGTCAGCACGGCCTCGTGGTCGGTTTGCGCGGTCCCGGCGGCGGTTACCGCCTGGCCAAACCTGCCAACGAGATTACAATTGCAGAAATTGTTGTCGCGATTGATGACAGCCGGGTCAGTCGTCTGCGTGAGGATGATCTGAGCCGCCGCGACGATCGCAGTCGCTATCACGCCATGTGGCTGGACTTGTGCGACCAGGTCGAAGATTTCCTCGATACGTTGACCCTCGAAGAGTTTGTCGAAAACCATGCGTTATATGGCGGCTTGTCTGACGACGCACCGCTGGCTGGCAGTGCCTATACACAAGCACAGCGACAGGTTTATTGATCACCGATCTGTGATCCTGTTCTCGTTCTGTACCTGAACTGGTTCCTGTTTGCCAGTAGCAGTGATTGCTACCGTCTATACCTCACAATGCAGGCAAGGTGGGAGAACGCGAATGTCACTCAACAGGGAAGCAACAGGAAGCCAGGCACAGCAACGGCAACGACTGCAAAACGAGGTCAGTTACTATCTTGGTTGCCTGGAGGAAATTCGTGACAGCAATGATCCGGAATACCGTGCATTATTGCCCATCTATCAGAGCCTGCTGGCGCATCGACGCCGGCAACTCGACAGATTGACCAGCTAGGTTGTGAATCTCCTCAAGGGTATGAAATAAGGCGTCCCCTTTATGATGTAAAGAGGACGCCTTTTTTCTGGGCCTTTTCGCCCGTGCGTTATTTCAGATGCTGACGCATGAAGGCCGTGGCACGCAGTATCGCATCCTTGGCGGCCAGGTCATCGGCAAAACTGCGCACATTTTCCGGGCGGAAATCAAAGCCACGGCCGACACCTGGATAGATAATCAGGCGTGCCGGGCGTTGCTTTTCCTGCAACGAGGCCACTGCCATTTCGATGCCGCGGCGGCGCTGGTATTGTTCATCTTCACCTATAAAGATCAGGGCCGGGATGGTCAGGTCATCTGCCTCGATGGCGTAGCGATACACCTGCATGGCTTCGGGCGCATTCGGATCCTGCATGTGCGGATAATAAGACACGTAGCAGGCGATGTCTTTTTCCTGGCGTTTGAATTTCACTGCGACTTTCAGCGTCATGTAACCACCACGCGTGTGTGAGTAGGTACAGGCCTTGTTGCTG
>JASFME010000205.1:0-4066 GCA_050117725.1 Granulosicoccaceae bacterium
GCTGCGCATGCGCTACCTGTTACACCAACCCGAGAAAATCGAGGAGATGGGTAAAAAGGCCCAGACCTTTGTTCGTGACAACTTTCTCATCACCCGGCACTTACGTGAATACCTGACACTCATGGTTGCGTTGTTGCATGGCTCGCAAGAACGTATCGAACTCATGTAGGAGACCGCCGTGTGAGCGGCCCAATGAGACATACCACACGCCACCACATGCCATTTGGTGCCGAGTTACTGGACAATGGAGCCGTGCGCTTTCAGCTCTGGGCGCCTGCGGCCAGGCAGGTGGAAGTCTGTTTGACAAGTCGTCGCGAAAATAACAGGGCGCAACAAACAACGCTACCCATGACCGCCAAGGCGGAGGGCTGGTTCGTTCTTACCAGCGAAATGGCGTCCGTGGGCACGCGTTACCGCTTCCGTATCAATGGCGACATGCAGGTGCCCGACCCGGCCTCACGTTATCAACCCGAAGACGTGCATGGCCCGAGTGAAGTGATCGATCCGGCTGCATGGGAATGGCAGGACAGTGCCTGGCACGGTCGCCCCTGGGAGGAAGCCATCATCTATGAATTGCATGTCGGCAGTTTTACACACCAGGGAAGCTTTGCCGCGGCACGGGAAAAGCTCGATCACCTGGTGGCACTGGGTATTACTGCGATCGAACTCATGCCGGTCGCGGATTTTCCCGGTACGCGAAACTGGGGTTATGACGGGGCATACCCGTTCGCCCCCGATAGTTGTTATGGTCGACCCGAAGACCTGAAGGCACTGGTGGATGCTGCGCATGCCCGGGGGCTGATGGTTTTCCTGGATGTGGTGTACAACCATTTCGGACCGGAGGGTAATTACCTGCATGTCTACGCACCGCAATTCTTCACTGAACGACACCTGACGCCGTGGGGCGCGGCCATCAATTACGACGGCAAGCAAAGTCACTGGGTACGGCAGTTCTTCATCCACAATGCGCTTTATTGGCTGGAAGAATATCACCTCGACGGTTTACGTTTCGATGCAGTGCACGCCATCCTCGATGACTCGCAGCCGGATATTCTCACCGAGCTCGCCAGGCATGTTCACGAACACTTCAGCGACACGCGGCATATTCATTTGATCCTCGAGAATGATCACAACGCGGCACATTACCTGGGCCGTGATTCAGCAGCACGGCCACGATGGTACGTGGCCCAGTGGAATGACGATATCCATCATGCTATCCACGTGCTGCTTACCGCAGAGTCGAGCGGCTACTACATGGATTATGCCGATGATCCCGTCCATTACCTGGGCCGTTGCCTGACTGAAGGTTTCGCCTACCAGGGGGAACCGTCTCCGTACCGCGAAGATCAACCGCGCGGTGAAAGCAGCAGTCACTTGCCGCCCACCGCCTTTGTGTCATTCCTGCAAAATCACGATCAGGTAGGCAACCGCGCCTTCGGTGAGCGTATCACCGAGCTGGCCGGCCCCGGGCAACTGCATGCCGCGTTGGCCCTGTTACTGCTTGCGCCTTCCCCGCCCCTGCTGTTCATGGGCCAGGAATGGGGTAGCCGCCAGCCGTTTCCCTTTTTCTGCGATTTCGGTCCTGATCTTGCGGATAAAGTCGTCGCCGGTCGACGGCGGGAGTTTGCGCATTTTCCGCAGTTCACTGAGCCGGCCGCGCGGGAGCGTATCCCCGACCCGATGGACAGACAAACCTTCGAGCAGGCCGTCCTCGATTGGGAGACCTGCAAGCATGCCGAGTCGCAATACTGGCTTGCCCTGCACCGTGAACTGCTTGCCTTGCGGCACCGCGAGGTCATCCCCCGGTTATACAACATCACAGGCCAACAGGAGGCCTGCTCCCGGCTGGATGAGCACGCATTGTCCGCACGCTGGTTACTGGCTGACGGCTCGGAGCTGTTGCTATTGGCCAACCTCGGGGACGAGGTCCTCACGGGCATCGACATCCCTCTGGATCACATGCTGTACACAACACATACTGATAAACGCGAACAACTGAATAACGGTCATCTTCCACCCTGGTCGGTGGTCTGGAGTCTTCACCAAACAGGTGACAGAAACGGTGGTGGACATGCAACCCTCTAAAATACCTGTTGCTACTTACCGTTTGCAGTTTAACCGCGATTTTACGTTTGCCGATGCAGGCAAGATCATTCCCTATCTGCATAAACTGGGTGTAAGCCATATCTATGCCTCTCCCTTTCTCAAGGCCCGCTCGGGCAGTTCACATGGTTACGACATCGTCGATCACAATGCGCTTAATCCGGAGATAGGCGACGAGGCCAGTTTTTCAGCTTATATAGAAACCCTGCGCGAGTATGGCATGGGTCAGATCATCGACATCGTCCCCAATCACATGGGAGTCGGTGGTGATGATAATAGCTGGTGGCTGGATGTACTGGAAAACGGCGAGGCTTCAATCTATGCGAGCTATTTCGATATTGACTGGCATCCTGTCAACCCGGCCCTGCACAACAAGATCCTGCTGCCCTTTTTGGGCGATCATTACGGCACAGTATTGGAACAGGGGGAGTTAACACTCACGTTTGATTCAGAAAGCGGTGCATTTGCTATCAGATATTATGAACACCTCTTTCCCATCGACCCCCGAAGCTACCCACAGATCCTCGGCTTTCGCGGCGAGGAACTCGAGCGACAAACCGGGAATAATCATGCGTCCCTCGATGAGTATGCGTCGCTTATCGCCGAGTGCACGTCCCTGCCACGCCGCACCGAAGTATCAAGCGCGCGACGGCAACTACGGCGCCACGGGACATCGCAATGCAAGCGTCGCCTGGCCGAGTTGTGTCACAGCCGGCCTGACATACGCGCTTTCCTGCAAGAGAATGTTGCCCGTATCAATGGCACGCCAGGCCAGCCGAAAAGTTTTGACCGGCTCCATCGCCTGCTCGAAGCACAGGCTTACCGGTTGGCATACTGGCAGGTTGCATCGGACGAGATCAATTACCGGCGGTTTTTCGACATCAATGAATTGGCCGGACTACGCATGGAGAACAGTGAAGTATTTGAAGCGACTCACCGCCTCATCCGCCAACTGATCGCCAACGGCCAGGTGGATGGTCTGCGTATCGACCACCCCGATGGTCTGTCTGATCCCTTTACCTACTGCTGTAACTTGCAGAGGTTGATTGGCGAGGCTCTCAGTGACAGCGGGCGCACGTCAGACTTACCCTTCTATTTGTTGCTCGAAAAGATACTGGCAAGCTACGAACACCTGCCAGCCGACTGGCCGATCGCCGGCAGCACCGGTTACGAGGCTGCCTCGCTGCTTAACGGCCTGTTTATCTATCCCGCGTCAGAGCACCGGCTTGGCCGGCTTTACACACGATTTACCGGGCACCGTATTGATTTCGATGAATTGCTGTACGACTGTAAAAGACTCATCATCCGCAGAGTGCTTTCGAGCGAGCTGACTGTACTGGCCAACCTGCTCGGCGGCATCGCGCAAAGCGATCGCAATACCCGCGATTTCACCTACCACGGCCTGCGTGACGCACTCAGCGAAGTGGTGGCCTGTTTCCCCGTGTATCGCACTTATGTCTCTTTCGATCGTATCAGTGATGAGGATCGCCGCTATGTGCAGTGGGCGGTCGCCCAGGCGAAGAAACGCAGCCCTGCCGCCGATATTGCGATTTTCGATTTCATTCGCGACATGCTGCTGCTTGCGCGCCTCGAAGCATACAGCGCGAACGTGCGGCGCAGGATCATGCGGTTTTCATTGCGCTTTCAGCAGTACACTGCCCCTGTCATGGCCAAAGGCATGGAGGATACGGCTTTCTATATCTACAACCGCCTGGTGTCGCTCAACGACGTCGGTTTCGATCCGCGCAGCTTTGCGATCTCCACAAATGCCTTTCACCATGAAAGCAGGCAACGACTGGCCGATTGGCCACATGCCATGGTGACAACGTCTACCCATGACAGTAAGCGTGGCGAGGATGTACGGGCACGGATCAATGTACTGTCGGAACTGGCGGATGAATGGCAGAAGCACCTCGGCCGCTGGAGCCGCATCAACCGTAACAAAAAACGCCTGACCAATGAT
>JASFME010000206.1:0-4033 GCA_050117725.1 Granulosicoccaceae bacterium
CGGACTGCGCGGAACGAGGTGCGGCAGCAGGTTTTGCTTCCGCGGCCTGCTTGTCCTGTGCGGGTCTGGTTTCCGCCGGCTTGGCTTCATCTGGCTTACCGGACTGCGCGGAACGAGGTGCGGCAGCAGGTTTTGCTTCCGCGGCCTGCTTGTCCTGTGCGGGTTTGTCCTGAGCCGGTGCTGATTTGCTTGTTACACTGTTTTCACCGGTTTGTGCGGCCTGATCCTGGCTGCGGGCGCGCTGACTGCGACGACGACCACCACGACGACCGCGACGGCGGGAACGGGGTGCCTGTTCTTGCGTTTTCTGTGTTCCGGTATCCTGTGTAGCCTGCTGCTCGTCACTGGCTTGTTCAGGCCTGGCCTTTTGCTGTTGTTTATCCTGTTGTGGGCGTGGCTGCCTGGATTTTTGTCGGCTTTTTTGCTCGGCACCTTCCTCTTGTCCCTGGCGGGGAGCACGAGATCGGCCACGACCGCCCCGACCACGACCCCGGCCTTCACCACCGCGACCACGTTGTTGCTGTCGGCCATGCTGTGCGGGACGTGTTGGCTTTTTCTTTTCTTCCTCTTCTTCCGGTTTGGCGACACCGAACATACTGACGAACAGGCGTCGCAGCAGGCCACCATTTTCCTTTACCTGCGCAGCAGCAACCGGTGCAGGTGGCGGGGTCTGTGGCACAATGCCTTTTACAGCCGGTTCTTCAGGGAGCGGTTTCTTTTCTGGCGAGATAACTTCCGTCGCCGGATGTTCAATTTCTGTTGCCAGATCATAACTGGATTGTTTGTACTCGGGACTCTCTGCATCCGCCTCACGCACCCGCTGGATTTCAAATTTAGGGGTTTCAAAATGCGGGTTAGGGACCAGCACGATCGAAATGTGATGACGTGCTTCAATCTCGTTAATATCAGAGCGTTTCTCGTTCAGCAGGAAGGTACCGACATCGACTGGTAACTGCGCAACAATGCGTGAGGTTTTCTCCTTCATCGCTTCTTCTTCAACGATGCGCAGGATAGACAGGGCCAGTGATTCAACACCTCGGATAGTGCCATGCCCACTGCAGCGTGGGCAGGTGATCTGGCTGGACTCACCGAGTGACGGGCGCAGACGCTGCCGCGACATCTCAAGCAGGCCAAACCGTGATATGCGGCCGACCTGGATACGGGCACGGTCCATCTTCAGTGCTTCTTTCAGACGATTTTCCACTTCGCGCTGGTTACGTGACTGCATCATGTCGATGAAGTCGATCACGACCAGGCCACCGAGATCGCGCAGGCGCAACTGGCGGGCAATTTCATCAGCCGCCTCGAGATTCGTATTCAGTGCAGTTTCCTCGATATCGGCTCCCTTGGTGGCACGCGCCGAGTTGATGTCGATGGAAACGAGCGCCTCGGTGTGGTCGATAACAATTGAGCCGCCGGCGGGCAGACGCACCTCGCGCTGGAAAGCTGACTCGATCTGGCTTTCAATCTGGTAACGGCTGAACAGCGGGATACTGTCTTCGTAACGCTTGATCTTGTTCAGGTTGTTCGGCATCACGAGCATGATGAAATCGTGCGCCTTCTTGTACACATCCGGATCGTCAATAAGGACCTCACTGATGTCCTTGCGCAGGTAGTCACGGATCGCGCGGATAATGACATTACTTTCCTGGTAAACGAGGAACGGTGCCTTGCGCTCCCTGGTGGCGGTGTCGATGGCCGACCACAGCTGCAGCAGGTAATCAAGATCCCACTGCAGTTCTTCGTGGCTCTTGCCGACACCGGCGGTGCGCACGATCAGGCCCATGCCTTCGGGGATCTCAAGCACGGCCATGGCATCGCGGATTTCCGAGCGATCTTCACCCTCGATACGACGCGAAACGCCACCGGCACGCGGATTGTTCGGCATCAGGACGAGGTAACGGCCGGCGAGGCTGATGAAGGTGGTCAGGGCTGCGCCCTTGGTGCCACGTTCTTCCTTGTCGACCTGGACGACTACTTCCTGACCTTCCTGGAGGACTTCGTTGATCTTGACGCGGCCGCCACCTTCAGGTTTTTTCCTGAAGTAGTTGCGGTCGATTTCCTTGAGTGGCAAAAAGCCATGACGTTCGGCGCCATAATTGACAAAGCAGGCCTCGAGACTCGGCTCGACGCGTGTGATCACGCCTTTGTAGATATTGGCTTTTTTCTGCTCTTTGGCAGGCGTCTCGATGTCGATGTCATACAGTGTCTGGCCATCGACGAGGGCAACTCGCAACTCTTCTTGCTGAGTTGCGTTGATTAACATTCTCTTCATTGTTTAATTCCTGCACACGCCGGCTAAGGCTGCATTCACATCGTTGCAGTGAATGCGGTGCAGGTGATCAGGAGGGCAGGATAAAGCCCGACGTATTGTGTCTACTGACTCTTCGGTCTGTATTTATCCGTACCAGCGCGTAACTATCGCGCCAGCTAACTAATTCCTGACCACCCGGCCTGGCCGAGCGGTGACCATTCCTTGTTGCATTAACCCGTTCCGTGCTGCGAGACCGCGCAGGGATCCGGATCGTGTATTTCGTTATCTGCCAGCCATTGGCCGGCAGCCCCGTGCCGTGTTACCGGGCGCAAACGGTTGCCACGTTGAGCGAGGTACGCTGTGGGCGCGGTTTTCGCCGCCTCACAGGGATGTATCCCCGCTAACCTCTTGAAATCACTGGTCTGTATGCGCAGATCCCGAAAAGGCCTAGTAATAGTAGCAGTGACGCCTGTCGGCATCAATCGAATTTGTCCTCCGCAACGGTGAGCCTGTTATGATCAGTCCTATGAAGCAAAGCGCTGACAGGCAAACCGGGAAGATCCCCGATAAACAGGGTAATGGGGTCAAATTTGTCGAAATCAATGCCGATCAGGCCGGACAACGCATCGACAATTTCCTCATGACGTACCTGAAAGGGCTGCCAAAAAGCCGTATTTACCGCATTGTGCGCAAGGGAGAGGTGCGCGTGAACAAGGGCCGGGTCAAGCCCGAATACCGCCTCAAGGCCGGCGACCGGGTACGCGTGCCTCCGGTGCGCAGGGAGGTAAAGGCTGCGCCGACTGCGCCGGATGCGGTCATGCACGGCATCGAGCAGAGCATCCTGTTCGAGGACAAGGGCCTGATCGTTTTGAACAAACCAAGCGGGATTGCGGTGCACGGTGGCAGTGGCCTGAGCTACGGCGTGATCGAGGCCCTGCGTGCCTCGCGACCGGACGCGCCTTACCTCGAACTCGTGCACCGGCTCGACCGCGAAACCTCGGGCTGCCTGATGATTGCGAAAAAACGCAGCTTCCTGCGTCACCTGCATGAACAGATCCGCGAAGGTCAACTGAGCAAACATTACTGGGCACTCGTAAAAGGGCACTGGCGAGGCGGCAAGCGTGTGCTGAAAGAGTCACTCGTGAAAAACATCATGCGTTCCGGGGAGCGCCTTGTCGCGGTCGACGAGCAGGGCAAGGCGGCGGAAAGCGTATTCGACCCGATCGAGTATTATCCCGGGGCGACGCTCATGGACATCGATCTGCGCACCGGCCGTACCCACCAGATTCGCGTGCATGCGGCACATGCCGGCCACCCGCTGGCCGGTGATGAAAAGTACGGTGAGCCGTCGTTCAACAAGGCGATGCGCGAACTGGGGCTAAAACGCCTGTTCCTGCACGCCCGTTACCTGGTCATCCGGCATCCGCAAACGGGCGAGACGCTGGATTTCACCGCGCCGCTGGACCCGCAGCTCGAGGTATTTCTCGACAGGCTTGCAAGTGCGTAGACATGTCCCCATTAATACCAGCAACTGAAAAAGTATTATTTATAAAGGAATCACATGCGACAGCAATTTGACCTGCTCGTGTTCGATTGGGACGGCACGCTCATGAACTCGATTGATCAAATCGTGCACTGCCTGGCCGTTGCGGCCGAAGATGCCGGCGCACCGGCACTGCCAGAGACATCGTTGCGCAATATTATCGGCCTGGGACTGACCGAGGCCATGCAGACACTTTACCCGGATGAAGACGAGGCCATGATCCAGCGACTGTGCCG
>JASFME010000207.1:0-3953 GCA_050117725.1 Granulosicoccaceae bacterium
GATACCCGATGACGACTACGCGGAAACCGACAAGCCGGTCACCATGCAAACCGACCGGCAACAGGTTCAGGCCAATGGCATGCGCGCCTACATGGCCAACAACCAGATCCAGTTGCTCGGCGAGGTAACCTCACATTATGACTAAACACCTGACAGTGATACTTGCTACTGGCCTGTTGTTGTTTGGCGCACAGGCCCACGCCCTGCAGAGCGATAAAGACCAGCCAATGGATATCGTGGCGGATCGTGTCGATATCGATGACAACAAGGGTATCAGCACCTTCCGCGGCAATGTCCAGGTCGCTCGCGGCACGTTGCGCATGAGCGGTGAAGTCGTTGTCGTGCACCGCACTTCCGATGGCGAACTGCAACGTATCGTCGCTACAGGCAAGCAGGCCATGTACCGACAACGCCCGGATAACAAGCCGAAAGATGTTATCGCCCATGCCAACCGGATCGTGTACAACGCCAAAACCGAAATTGTTGACCTGAAGGCACAGGCACGGGTAATACAGGGTGGCGACACATTCAGTGGCGAACATCTCGTGTATAACGCCAGACAGGACAAGGTTACGGCCGAGGGTGGCAAAGATGACAAAGGGCGGGTGCGCGTTCGTCTGCAACCAAAGGCGAAATAATCCTTCATGAGCCAGCTGGTCGCTGATAATCTGGTCAAGCAGTATCAAGGGCGCCGTGTCGTCGATGGCGTGTCCCTGCAACTCAACGCGGGTGAAATTATCGGCCTGCTCGGTCCGAACGGAGCCGGCAAAACCACCTCGTTTTACATGATGGTCGGCCTGATCAATGCCGATGACGGGCATATCCAGCTCAATGGGCAACGTATCGATCATGAGCCCATGCACCGCCGTGCCCGGCTAGGAATCGGCTATCTGCCGCAGGAGGCCTCGGTATTTCGCAAACTGACGGTCGCGGAGAACATTCGCGCCATTCTTGAGGCGCACGGCCTGTCGCCCGAACAGCAGGAGTATGAAACCGAGACCCTGCTCGAAGAACTGCACATCACCCGTATTCGCGACAGTCTCGGCCAGAGCCTGTCCGGCGGTGAACGGCGCCGCGTCGAGATCGCCCGTGCCCTGGCCACGAAGCCCCATTTCATCCTGCTCGACGAACCGTTTGCTGGCGTCGACCCGTTATCTGTTATCGATATCAACTCGATAATCAAGCACTTACGTGATCTCGGCATCGGTGTATTGATCACCGACCACAATGTGCGGGAAACACTGGGTATCTGCGAGCGCGCCTATATCATGAATGCCGGCAAGGTGATTGCCGAAGGCAGCCCCGCGCAATTGCTCGAAAACGAGCAGGTGCGTGAGGTCTATCTCGGCCATCATTTCACGCTTTAGGCCTGTACTGGCACGATATTTGCGCTAGAATGTCTTTGTGTACCAACACTATTGTATAGCCTTACTAGCCAACTGATTTCGGACCTTAATGAAGCAGTCTATCCAGCTGCGTCTTGGCCAAAACCTGACCATGACCCCGCAGCTGCAACAGGCCATCCGCCTGCTGCAGCTATCCTCACTTGAACTCAGTGCAGAGATTCAGGAAGCACTTGAGTCAAACCCCATGCTTGAAGCTGAGGAAGCGGGTGAAACAGAGCAACTTGCCGAGGCCGCCAGCGACAAGCAATTGGAGGAGGCACCTGCCCGTGCCGATAACACTGCCGCCGAGACTGACGTCGACCTGCAGTCTCCGTCCGAGATCCCGGATGAATTACCGGTCGATACCGCCTGGGACGATATTTACGAACCCACCCTGTACCAGGGCACGGCATCTGCTGAAAGCGACTACAGCAGCCGTGACTACGACGCCAGTGCCCAGACCAGCGAAAGCCTGCATGAACATCTGATGTGGCAAATGAGCATGACACCGTTTTCGGATGACGATGCGCAGATTGCCACCACGATTATCGATGCGATCAACGAAGACGGTTATCTCGACAGTACTGTAGAGGAACTGTTCGACAGCCTGGAACCACAACTGCCTGAACTTGAGGCTGATGAAATCGATGCAGTATTACGCCAGATCCAGAACTTTGATCCGCCCGGCGTGGCCGCGCGGGATCTGCGTGAATGCCTGTTGCTGCAATTAAAGCAACTGGATCCGGATACCCCCTGTCTGAATGAAGCGCTCAGGCTCGTCGATGATCATCTCGACCTGCTGGCAGGGCACGATTACGCTCAGCTTATGCGTCGCATGAAGCTCGACGAGAACCGCCTGCAGGCCGTGGTGCAACTGATAAGGTCGTTGAACCCGCGCCCGGGTGGCCAGATAACAAGTGCCCGTACCGAGTACATCGTGCCGGATGTGTATGTGCGCAAGGTCAAGGGTGTGTGGAAGGTCGAGCTTAATCCTGATTCCGCGCCGAAGCTGCGTATCAACAGCACCTATGCCGCGATGATTCGACGCGCTGACAACAGTAAGGACAATACTTTCCTCAAGGACAATCTGCAGGAGGCCCGCTGGTTTTTAAAAAGCCTGCAAAGCCGCAATGAGACCCTTCTCAAGGTCGCGACCTGTATTGTTGAACGGCAACGCGGTTTTCTCGAACACGGCGAGGAGGCGATGAAGGCACTTGTTCTGCATGATATCGCCGAAGCCGTCGGCATGCATGAATCCACTATCTCACGTGTCACCACGCGCAAGTACATGCATACCCCCCGCGGTATTTATGAACTCAAGTATTTCTTCTCCAGCCACGTCAGTATGGCAAATGGCGGAGAATGTTCTTCAACGGCGATTCGCGCACTCATCAAGAAGCTGATTGCCGCCGAAGAACCACGCAAGCCCCTGAGCGACAGCAAAATCGCAGCCCGGTTGTCGCAACAGGGTATCAATGTGGCCCGGCGAACCGTGGCCAAATACCGCGAGGCTATGTCCATCCCTCCGTCCAATGAACGCAAGCGATTGATGTAGTCTCTGCTTTAATGAACCATACAGGAGTACGCTCATGAATTTAGACATTACCGGCCATCATATTGACGTTACTGACGCACTCCGGGACTATGTGAACAGTAAGCTTGATCGCCTCGAACGCCATTTCGATCACGTTACCAATACCCACGTTGTCCTCACAGTTGAAAAGAAAATCCAGAAAGCTGAAGCAACCCTTCATGTCAGTGGTGGTAACCTGTTCGCGAACGCCGAAGACGAAAACATGTACGCAGCGATTGATGCCCTCGCAGACAAACTTGATCGCCAGGTGCTCAAGCACAAGGAAAAAATGAACGACCATCACCGCTCTGAAGGTCGTGCCAAAAACCAGTCATTCGAATAAACAGTAAACACTACCTGAAAAAACATGGACATTGCCGACATTCTGACCGTTAACCGCATTACCAGTGGCGCCTCACCGGCGAGCAAGAAACGCGCACTGGAACAGATCAGTGAGTTGATCAGCGCTGCTGACAGTAACCTGTCACAGGGTGAGATTTTCGACAGCCTGTTGTCGCGGGAGCGACTCGGCAGTACCGGCATCGGCCATGGTGTCGCCATACCCCATGGCAGGATCAAGGGAAGCAAACAATCGATCGGCGCCTTTCTGCAGCTTGTCGATGGCGTCGATTACGATGCCATCGACAATGCTCCCGTTGACCTGATGTTTGCCCTGCTTGTCCCCGAAGAGTCTACTGATGAACACTTGCGAATACTTGCTCGTCTGGCAGATATGTTCAGTGATGAAAGCTATTGTGAGAAACTGCGCAAAACGCAGTCTTCTGCTGATCTCTTTGCCCTGCTGACCCAATGGCAACCACAAACCACGTAAACATGGCGACACAAATCAGTGTAAAAGAATTGTTCGACACCTACCGCAAGAAACTTGCGTTAACGCATGTGTGCGGCAATCCCGGTGATGACCGTTATATCCAGTATGAAACCGCCCAGAGAGATGAAACAGAAGTCCCGGATGTATCGTTTGTCGGCCACCT
>JASFME010000208.1:0-3945 GCA_050117725.1 Granulosicoccaceae bacterium
GTAGTGCAGTTCGGTGGAGCCAAACCCGAAATAATTGTTGGCACCTTTCGCGGTCGTGTAAATCCAGGAACGCTCGGTACGATCAAACGGCATTTCTTCCTTGTCATGCGCAACCCAGTACTGACGCAATTCGGGGCCGATCATCTCGAGGATATATCGCATATGCCCGATCACCGGGTAGTTATGCAATATGGAATGCGTGCGTTGAATAAAAATATCGTAAATCGCAATCAGAACAATTGCGCCCAGCAGTACCCCCAATATCCATAATATAATGGACATCCCGCATCTCCCGTTGTTGTTATTGTTCTCCCTTCAACCTGCCGAAGAGAACCCTATTCTTTCAGCCAGCCCTGCAATGCTTCGATCAGGTCTCTTGCCTGGTCTTCACTTGAAATATTGAATTTGGATTTCTGGAAATACTCACCACCGCGTTTCTGGTAACGGCGAATCGTGAACTTGGGCTTGCCGTATTCTTCCTTGCGTTTGTCCCAATCCTGGTATTTGTAGATGATGGTTGACCAGGCCCCCTTGGTCAGCACCTTTTTATCCAGCTGCTTGACCAGCACATGCCCGTCTTCAGAATACTCAATCGAAAGTTCGTCAACCGTTTCTGCCATGTCCACTCTACCAGTTCTTGTTATAACTAAAGATTGCAGCAAGGTTAGTCTAACTGCCAGCGAAAGTTAAGCGCCTCACCGGCTTTTTTTATATTCCTGCTGCTGCTCAGCTACCGGCGTGCCCACCACAGGCGGGCACGCAGGCCCGTTTCACTGCTGTAACCGATCTCGACATCATCGATATTGCCGAGGGCATCAATCACATACGTTGCCGGCACGCCGCGCACTCCATAGTCATCTGCCAGCGCGCCGTCCGGATCGACCAGCACCGGGGCACGAATGCCCTGCTCGGCAACATAGGCCTGTGCCGCCAGCGCGTCCCCGGAACGCGTCATGACCGTAATGACTGCATGGTCTTCGGCGATCGCGTCGATCGCGGGCTGTTCAAACCTGCAAATGCCGCACCAGCTGGCCCAGAAATGCAACAACACGGGCTGGCCACGCAACTGCTGTAATGACACCAGCTTGCCGTCAAGTGTGACGCCGGACAGTTCGGGCGCGATCCCCGTCGGGGCATCGCGTCCCTTCCACCATTGGCTGCCCTGGTAAATACCAACAAACAGCAACAGGTAGACAGTCAGGGTCCACCAGCCGCGCCGGCGCGGGCGGATTTGTTCAGCGTCAGGGAGTTGCGTGTGTTGGCCGGGCCGTGTCATGGCCGCAGCTTAAAGCAAACGTCGTTAAAGATCAGTGCCGGGATGTCGGGTCGGGAAAATCATCTGCGAAACGCTTTATCCATTCGCGGGCTGCTTCTTCACCGCTCATCACCCGGCCTTCGCGCAGGCAGACATCCTTGCGAAACTGCTCAATGTGACAGATCTGCTCGACCATGCGCAGGCTGTACATATCATCCTGTCGGGTAAACATGACGCCGACATCATAGGCCTTGCGGAATGGCCGGCACCAGGCAACCCGGCCACTGGCCTCGAACTGCCTGCCGGGGATGCGGATACAAAGCGCGGTGCCGGGCATTAACCGGCTGCGTGAGGTGAACCTCAGGCCACCACGACCGATGTCGCTGAGCGACTCAAGCCCGCCGCAATCACTGTCGACAATGCTGAACTCGATCGGGATATCAGTTGGGTGGCGGATAAAAGCACGCATGATTCGCTCCAGTCTGAAACCCACCCGACTTGAAGTCTAGGAGATACCGGCGGCAGCGCTATCGTATTTAATAATTGTTTGCAAAATCAGGATGTTGACTTTGCGTCTTCGGAGACGGCTGCCAGGTAGGCGGACAACCCGACAGCCTGGCCGGTTAACATCGCCTCAAGCAATGCGGCGCGCGCGGCAAACTGCTCACCCCGGGTCGCCAGGGCCTCGACATAGTAGTCGCTGGCCGCTCGCACGGTTGCACGCAAGCGGCGACTCATGCTGGCCGGCATATCGGCCGCAATGCTTGCCTCGATCCCCTGCACGGCATTGAGCAGGGTCTCACGCGCCGCCTGGCCACATTCGGAACCGCCGGGTGGCCAGGCGGCATCGGCATACAGGCGTAGCACACTGCACAATTCCTGTAGCAATTCAGGCGGGGCTGACAGTGTGAGGGTTTTACCGGCCATACGGCTATAACTGTGAACGGATCCAGTTGAGCAGCGACTGGCCGTCCATCGCGCCAGCCTGGCGGGCGACTTCCCGGCCACCACGGAATATCGCCAGGGTCGGGATACTGCGAATGCCATACTGCGCGGCCAGTGCCTGCTCGGCCTCGGTATTGACCTTGGCCAGGCGCACGCGCGGTTCCAGTTGTGCCGCGGCCTGTTCAAACACGGGCGCCATCATCTTGCACGGCCCGCACCACGGCGCCCAGAAATCGACGACGACGGGCAGATCACTGCGCGTGATGTGCGCGGCAAAATTCGCTGCGCCGAGATCGACCGGTCGCCCGGCAAACAGCGGCTGCTTGCACTTGCCGCAGTTCGGCGCATCGGCCAGCCTCGTCGCTGGTACGCGGTTCACACCCGCGCAATGCGGGCAGACGATATGTTGACTGTCCGCCATGACTAGCTGTTGGCCCGCAAGGCCGCAATGCGTTGTTCCAGCGGCGGGTGCGACATAAACAGCTTCTTCATGCCCTGCGCCAGGCCGCCATTGATGCCGAATGCCGCAAGTTGATCAGGCAATGGCGCTCCGCCCTGTTGCATGCGCAGACGTTCAAGTGCCGCGATCATCTTCTGCCGGCCAGCCAGTTCGGCCCCCCCGGCATCTGCACGGAATTCACGCTGACGGCTGAACCACATGACGATCGTCGAGGCGAGGATGCCCAGTACGATCTGGGCAATAATTGCCGTGATGAAAAATGCCGGGCCATGGCCGCGTTCGACCTTGAACACGACCCGGTCGACAACATGGCCGATCACGCGTGACAGGAAGATGACGAAGGTATTCACGACGCCCTGGATAAGCGTCAGGGTCACCATGTCGCCGTTGGCCACATGGCTGACCTCATGGCCGAGCACGGCCTCGGCCTCGTCGCGGCTCATGCCCTGCAACAGGCCGCTACTCACCGCGACGAGTGCCTTGTTACGGCTTGCCCCGGTGGCAAAGGCATTGATCTCGGGCGCATTGTAAATCGCGACCTCCGGCATGCCGATACCGGCGCGCTGTGCCTGGCGACGCACCGTATCAACCAGCCAGGCCTCCTGCTCGGTGCGCGGTTGTTCAATGACAGTGGCGCCGGTCATCCTTTTCGCGCTCCACTTCGAGATCAGCAACGAAATAAAACTGCCGCCAAAACCGAGTACGGCGGAGAACACGAGCAGCGCATTCACATCGAGACCGACCTGCTGCTCGTCGAGGATGCTGTCCACGCCGAGCAGGCGCAGCGTGATACTGAGCACCGCGATAATGGCAATGTTCGTTAACAAAAACAGGACAATACGTTTCATTCCTACCTCGGCAAGAAAAGCGGATAATAACTGGGAATCTAATGGGGCCTGGCGCGGGTTATTTCAAGTCGGCAGGGGCCGACTGCCGGAGGATACTAGTGCCGCGGCAGATTCGGATCCGGCGGCATTTGCAGGTAATAGCCCTGCTCGCCGAGCAGGCGCATGACCTCGTTGACGTCGGCATTGGCCAGCGGCTTGTCACGCGACAGGGTCAGGTCCATGACCTTCTCCAGTTCGCCGAGGATCTGCAGCAAGGTATCCGGGACACGGGCCAAATCATCGGCCTGCTCAATGTATAGATAGGTTTCGGCCTTGCGCCGTCCCTTGTAAATCACGCACTGCATCGCACTGTCCGCCTGTCGCCTGGAATTCGGGCGCTATGATACATGTCCGAGGCGATTTATCCAGACGCCGAGCAGGACTTTTGCAGTGGCCTG
>JASFME010000209.1:0-3930 GCA_050117725.1 Granulosicoccaceae bacterium
CGTTTCTTGACCCGGAGAAGGGGGCCGCGAAGCGCCGCAAGCTGTGGCTCATCATTCTCGCGCTGATCGTCGCATCGGTATCCCTGGCGGGATTGAAAGTCGTTGTCATGAAGATGCTGCCGTTCGACAACAAGTCAGAGTTTCAGATCGTGGTCGATATGCCGGAAGGTACACCGCTCGAACAGACCCAGCGCGTGCTGGATGAACTTGCCGATTACATTGCGACCGTGCCCGAGGTCTCCGATTACCAGGTGTACGCAGGTACCGCCTCGCCGATTAACTTCAACGGCCTGGTACGGCAGTATTACCTGCGCGAAGGTGCACATGTCGGTGACATCCAGGTCAACCTGGTTGAAAAATCGGCACGGGATCGTAAAAGTCACGATATCGCCCTGGCGGTTCGCGAACCGTTGCAGGCGATCGGCAGCCCCCTGCAGGCAAATGTAAAGATCGTCGAGGTCCCGCCGGGGCCGCCGGTACTCGCGCCGCTGGTCGCGGAAATCTATGGCATTGATTATCCCGGCCAGTTGCAGGTCGCACGCCAGGTGCGCAAGGTATTTGAAGGCACTCAGGACGTCGTCGATGTCGACGACAGTATCGAACATGAGGCTGCGGAAGTTACCCTGCTCGTCGATCGGCAAAAGGCCGCCAGGCTGGGCCTGTCACAACAGGCCGTCGTCGATGCCATCAACACGGCATTGCATGGCGATGACGTCACCTACCTGCATGTGCGTGACGCGAAATACCCGTTGCCGGTTCGTCTCGAACTGGCCGGGCGGGACAAGAATCGTCTGACGAGCCTGCTCGATCTGAAATTGCGCACGGTGCACGGGGGTATGGTGACTGTGGCCGATATCGTACAGGTCCGGCAGGGCCGGCTTGAGCATGCCATCTATCATAAAGACCTGCTGCCGGTTGTGTTCGTCACCGGCGATGTTGCCGGTGGTCCGGACAGTCCGCTGTACGGTATGTTCGATATCTACGGACAATTGCGTGACGAACCGCTGGCCACGGGCAGGCCACTGCAGCAGTCGTTGATCACGCAACCCGAAAACCCGTATCGCTACAGCCTGAAGTGGGACGGCGAGTGGCAGATCACCTATGAGACCTTCCGCGATATGGGGATTGCCTACGGTGTCGGCATGATCCTGATCTACCTGCTCGTGGTGGCGCAGTTCCGATCCTACATGGTGCCGTTGATTATCATGGCGCCGATCCCGCTGACGATTATCGGTGTGATGCCAGGACATGCCCTGCTCGGCGCGAAATTCACCGCGACCTCGATGATCGGCATGATTGCACTGGCGGGGATCATTGTCCGCAACTCTATCCTGCTCGTGGACTTCATCAACGACGAGGTGGCGAAGGGCGCGAGTTATGCCGATGCCGTGATCCGGGCCGGTGCGGTGCGCTCCAAGCCGATTGCCCTGACCGCGCTGGCGGCCATGTTTGGTGCCTTCTTTATCCTTGATGATCCGATCTTCAGTGGCCTGGCGATATCGCTGATTTTCGGTATCCTCGTCTCAACCGTGCTGACCCTGGTCGTGATACCGGTGTTGTATTATGCCTACATGAGCCGACGCGGGCAGGCCTGATAGCACAACATTAACCTTGTTGTAACTCGTCAATGCTGCACGGTTCGCCGAGCAGTTTGCCCTGCACGCAATCGATGCCGAGTGACTCGAGTTTGCTCAGTGTCGCCTGTGCGTCGATCTGGCCGGCAATTATTGTCTGTCCGAGCGTATGCGCGATATCAATGATGGAGCGGACCAGTGTTTGATCAAGACTGTCATTGGCAAGATTATGAATGTAGCAACTGTCGATTTTCAGTTTACTGACAGGCAGGCTTTCAATATTTTTGCAGGCATTCAGATCGGCGCCAAAGTGGTCAACGATAACCTGGCAACCCAGTTCTGCAAGGGCGACTATTGTTTCGGTCACGGGTTCGGGGTTTTGTCCCAGTGCGGATTCATTCACTTTTATGCAGAGCCGTGATGCCGGAAAGCCCTGCTCATCGAGCAAACGGCTCAGCAGCTTGTGGCAGTGCTGCTCCGCCAGTGCCAGTGCTGAAAGGTTGATATGCAGGTCAGCAGCCGTGAACAGGGCGGGATATTCGGACAGGATATGTCCGGCCCTGCGCATCACCAGGTCATCGATTTCATGCATCAGCCCGGCATTTTCGGCCACGGTAAGAAAGGATGAAGGCGTGTACAACTTGTCATTGTCGCGGATTCTCAACAACAGTTCATAGGCAACGACATTATGCTCCCCGGCACTGAGCACCGGTTGCAACTGGTATTCGAATGCGTCGCTGTCCAGCGCGCGGCGTAAACGCGGTTGCCAGTAGTTATATTGCCGGGTTGCCGGCATGGCGGGATCGTTTTTACTGAACAGGCATACCTGGTTGCCACCCCTGGTACGGGCCTGCTTGCAGGCCTGCTCGGCGTGGGCAATGATCTCACTGCAGCGCCGCGTCTCATTATGATTGATGAGAACAATACCGATACTGGCGGTCACTGTATCGATATTCTGGAGACCGACATCCGTTTGTGCCAGGGCCTGAAGCACCGAGGCGGCAGTTTGTTGTGCCACGGTGATATCGCTGTTATCAATAAAAATCGCAAATTCATCAGCGCCAATGCGTGCTATCAGGTTATTACCGTTGCTGTAACGCCGTAACAAACGGCCGATAGTGGTCAGTGCGTGGTCGCCATAACTGTAACCGGCAACTTCATTTATTTTCGAGAAGTCATCGATATCGATCAGTAACAGCGCACTGCTGCGCTGGTAATAGCGCGCGTACACGATACCCAGTTCAATGACCTGTCCAAGGCGGCGACGATTAAACAGGCCGGTCAGATCGTCATGGCTGACCAGGTAACTCAACCGTGTTTCCAGCAAGGCGTTTTCACTCAGGCGCTGTTGCAGATGCTTTTCCTGCCTGATGCGCTGGTCGCGTTCGTTTTTCAGGTGCAGGGACGCAATTACTCGCGGCAACAGTTCATTGCTGCGCACCGGTTTGAACAGGATCTCGGTTGCACCACTGTCGTAGCTTGCCTGTGCGGTTTCTTCGCGCCACTTGGCCTCGGAGGTAACCATAATGACCGGGATATTCCGCCACAGCGGGTGGTCCTGCATCATGCGGCAGATACTGTAGCCATTCAGTCCGGGCAGGATGATGTCCAGTAACACGAGGTCGATATCGCAACGCCCGCCACGGGTGTGCTTCTCCAGTACCTCGATGGCCTTGTCGCCGCTAGTGGCGGTCAGCTGCTGGCTGAAGCCGCCATGCTCGAGGATTGCCTGCATGAGGATGATGTTGGTAGGCAGATCATCGACGATCAATATGCGCATGCCGCGCAGGCTGTCGATCGATGCCGGTTTGAAGACATAACCAGAATCATTTTGCTGTGCCTGGCTTTGCTGTGCGGATTTGCTGTCGGTCTGGTCCTGCATAATGTCAGGTGTCCTTGCCATATGGCCCGGTATGCAGGGGCAGGCCCTGGCAAACAGGTGTTTTTTCTTCTTAACAAGATAGGCAAATACGCCGACTTCGGCAAGCGGTACGTTACTGCCTGTTTACAGGGGGCCGGGTGGCAGCGGGCGGGTTATTTCTCGGCGACGATGTAGGCAATCCAGCCGGCATCGGCCTCGCCCTGTTCGGTGGCCTCGAAATTGCCATCACCCTCATCGGTTTCTTCATCGGTGCCTTCCCAGTAGGTTTGCACGTTTTTGAAGCCGGCCTCTTCGAGCAGTTCGCGGATCTCGGGCATGGTCCACAAGCGCCACTCGTAGGTAAAGGCATTCTTCATTTTCGAGCCGTCGGGGAATTCAAAATGAATATGGCAGACATAATCACCCGTGATCGGGTTGTATTCCGCCTGGTCCCAGGTGTAGGTGAAGTCGTCATATTCCGTGCTTTCTTCCATT
>JASFME010000210.1:0-3906 GCA_050117725.1 Granulosicoccaceae bacterium
CTGATCGAAAAACCCGCCAGGCCCGAGATCGGTTACCGTATTTATCCGCAGGAAACCCTCGTGCGGCTGCATTTTATCCTGCGTGGCAAGGAGCTCGGTTTCACGCTCGCCGAGATCCGTGATCTGCTTAGCCTCGAACATACGCAGTGTGGCAAGAGCCGGAAAATCGCACAACGCAAACTCGAGGTAATAAGGGAAAAGATCACCGATCTGCAGGCCATGGCAGCCGGCCTCGAATCACTGCTCGAGGCCTGCGAGAAAAATCCCGAACTGGCCGAATGCCCGATCATCGAGGCCCTTTCCAGGCACAGCCGGGCTTGACTCCGTAGCCGGGTACACGGTTTAGGCTTGTCACTATGTAATTAGCGACGAGCCGACAACTCATGGCAAAACCTGTAACCGAAACTATTATTCCCGACTCGACCCTGACTTGCCCGGTCTGCGGCCACCACAAAACCGAAACCATGCCGCAGGATGCCTGCCAGTGGTATTACGAGTGCGAACACTGCCACAGCTTGCTCAAGCCAAAGCCGGGTGATTGCTGCGTGTTCTGTTCGTATGGCACGGTACCGTGCCCGCCGGTGCAGTTGCAGCGCAATCAGTGTTGTAATGGCTGACTCGGTCTGAGCGAGGCAATAAAAAAACGGGCTGAGCCCGCTTTTTTATTGCTGGTGATAAACAGTCAATTCAGCTCACTATCACGCCAGTATTTCGTGCCTTTCACCGTCGCCTGCAACGCCAGGCCGCTCTCGGTCAACTGGTAAACCGTGATGTTATCGATTACGGCCTCGCCACCTACTGCGCCACCTTTTTCCTGTGCCTTGGCCGCAGCATCGGCATGGCCGCCAAACTGCCAGCCGCTGGTGATGAACTTGTTCATAGTGTGACTATCGTGGAACACGAACACGGCGCGGAAATCCTTGACGCCAAGACCGAGGCCAATGCCGACCTCGCCCATTTTCATGTAGGTGTTTTTGCCGGTCCTGTTGTCATGTACCACGCCCTGGCCACCGGCAAAGCTGGCAAAGATGATATTTACATTGGCGTTACTGAACACGGCGTAACCCGGTGAACTGTTGATCAGGGATTTCGCCCCGGGCTTGACCTTGTACAGGTCGCCGAGCACCTGGCTTTTCATGTCCAGGATCGCCTGGCGTTTTTCCTGTGGCGTGTGGGCACCGGTCGTGGCACAGCCGGCAAGGAAACTTGAGACAAGCAGTAGTATCAGGGTTATACGTAAACGTTGCATCTGGCCACCTTTTAAATAAGCAGGGTTATTGTCAACCCGCTCAGGCTAACCGGTATAAATACCCCGGTTAAGGAACGGGTTCACATTTAAGTATAGAGTATTTTTTCTGGCTGGGTGACAGGCTGACAGCCGCAGGGTTAAGGAGTAAGCTCGGTGCACTATGCATCAGAATACAGGAGGTCGTACCATGCAATTAGTTAAATTACCCATGCGCGTATTCCTGTTCATTGTCAGTGCCACGATCTGGGCCGGGATCTGGCTGACCGGTTTCGATACCGCACATTGGTTGCTGTACATCCCCGCCGTGTTTCTGTTGTTCGCCGCCATTACCGGCATCTGCCCCGGCATCATGATGAGCAACAGGCTGTTCGGCGGTAAACAGGGCAGTACCTGAACAGCTTGTCAGTTCGCCAATGATACTGGCAGTCGATGTTCACTATGCCGATGACAGTGCGTACGTCGCCGGCGTGTTATTCAGTTCATGGCAAAGTAAATCAGCTGAACGTGAATATACATCCATGCTGTCAAAGGTAGCCGATTACGAGCCAGGGAATTTCTATAAACGGGAATTGCCCTGCATATTACGACTGTTAAGTGAGCACAGGCTTGAGCCGGAGTGTATCGTGATTGATGGCTATGTGTTTCTAGACGGTTCCTCGTCGCCCGGGCTGGGTAAACACCTGTATGATGCGCTGAACGCGACAACCCCGGTCGTAGGCGTGGCAAAAAAACCTTTCAGGGGAATCACAGAAAACTACCAGGTTTTTCGCGGCGCAAGTAAAAGGCCTCTTTATGTCACAGCAGCGGGCATACCGCTTGATGAGGCAAAGCGGCATGTGCAAGGCATGTCCGGTACATCGCGCATACCTGAACTCCTGAAAAGAACCGATCAACTTTGTCGTGGTAACAGGTAATATAAAAGTTGCTGGCGGCCGTTGAGGGTAATTTCGACGTATCGCCCTGTCAGAGGTTTATAACATGATCCGGATTTTTATTGCATTTCTTGTCCTGCTCTCGATGAGCGGAGTCAATGCCGACTCGTTGCCACCACTGGCGGATGTGCACGTGCACTACAAGTGGAGCCAGGTCGAGGTGACGACACCGCGACAGGCGATCGAGGCGATGCAGCGCAATGGCGTGGTATTGGCTGTCGTGTTCGGTACACCACCGGAACTTGTGCTTGATTTGCAGGGTACAGACAACTTGCAGATCGTGCATTTCTACCAGCCGTATTTGCACCCGTTTCTCAAGTCCAACTGGTTCCTGAACAAGCGCGCTCCCGGAGCAGTACGCGAAGCGCTGGCCAGCGGCAAGTACCGTGGTGTCGGGGAAATCCATATCTCGGACGGCATCGGGCCGCGCATGGACAGCGTGATCTTCAACAGCATCTTGCAGATCGCGGCCGAGTTCGATGTGCCGGTCAACCTGCACACCAATGCTTCGAGTTTCGAGTACATGCGACGCATCTGCACGAAGCACGGCAAAACGCGATTTGTCTGGGCACATGCGGGTGGTCTGCAGGCGGAGGGGGTCGGCAAACTGCTGGCGCATTGCGACAACGTCTGGGTCGAGTTTTCCGCGCGCGACCATCTGAAGAGTGTCAGTGGCATACCGGTTGCAGACGTGCAAGGCCAGCTGGGGGAGGGCTGGCTGGTGCTGATGCAGCAGTATCCTGAAAAATTCATGATCGGCAGCGATCCGATCTGGCCGATCACCGAGATCGATTCATGGCACTCGGCCGATACCGGCTGGCAGACCGTCGATGAAGTGTATGCGTATCATCGCCGCTGGTTAAATACTCTGCCGGCGGAACTTGCGGAGAAAGTACGTTACCGCAACGCGCAAGTCCTGTTCGGGGATGGCAAACGGTAGCCGATCCATGTTCCGGATACTGGTTAGCCGATACAGACACTCGACGGAATGTCTGTTTCCCCGAGCATTGTGCCCAGTTCGACAATACGTTTGTCCAGTTCAGCTTCATTCGCGGCGGTCAGCGTGATGTGTCCGAGCTTCCTGCCGGGACGCGCACTCTTGCCATAATCATGGTATGCGGCACCTGCGACGGATAACACGGCTTCCCTGTCCGGCATTTCACCGATCAGGTTCAACATGGCTGCGGCACAGCGCAGTTGCGTGCTACCCGGTGGCAGGTCGAGGATGGCGCGCAAGTGGTTTTCAAACTGACTCGTCTCCGCGCCTTCGATGGTCCAGTGCCCCGAGTTGTGGACGCGAGGCGCGATCTCGTTGGCCATCAGCGTGCCATTGCAGTCAAACAGTTCAAACGCAAGCACCCCGACATAATCGAGTTCATCGAGGACGCGTTGTGCCAGGTCTTCAGCCTGGGCCTGCATGGGGTCGTTGGGGCGGGCCCGGGTGCAGTGGAGAATGCCGCCCTTGTGTGTATTTTCGGAGACCGGGTAGAAGCGCGTTTCACCACTTACGTTGCGCACCGCGATCATGGAGATCTCTCGCTGGAAGGACACGTGTTCTTCAATGATCAGTGGCACGGCGCCGATATTCTGCCAGGCCTGCGCGGCATCGGTATCCACGCTAATGAGCTGCTGCCCCTTGCCGTCGTAACCGGCGCGGCGTGACTTGGCCAGTCGTGTTGCACTGATCGCGCTGCATGCCTCGATCATTTGCTGTTCATCGTTGAT
>JASFME010000211.1:0-3690 GCA_050117725.1 Granulosicoccaceae bacterium
CTAGTGTTTGCAGTAAACAAAACAGGATGGGATTATGTCGAGCAGGCACAATAAAAATCGCGTCATAATAATGGGGGCTGCCGGACGTGACTTCCATAATTTCAATATAGCGTATCGCGATGATCCCGACAGTGAGGTGATCGCATTCACTGCAACACAAATTCCCGAAATTGCCGGACGGCGTTATCCTCCCTCCCTCGCCGGATCTTACTACCCTGATGGCATACCGGTTCGGGATGAATCCGAACTCGCCAGCCTGTGTCGTCAGGAAAGCATCGACCAGGTTGTGTTTGCCTACAGCGACGTCAGTCATGATTTCGTCATGCACCGGGCGTCTGTCGCCCTGGCTGCCGGCTCGGACTTTGTTGTACTCGGCCCGGAACGCACCATGTTACAGGCAAAGGTGCCGGTCATCGCCGTCTGTGCGGTACGCACCGGTTGCGGCAAGTCCCAGACCACGCGCTGGCTATCCAAACTTTTAAAACAACACGGCCTCAAGGTGGCGGTGATACGTCACCCCATGCCCTATGGTGACCTGGAGCGCCAGGCGGTGCAGCGTTTTACCTCGAAGGCCGACCTGGATGCTGCCGAATGCACAATTGAAGAACGCGAGGAATATGAACCCCATCTGGCGCTGGGCACGGTTGTCTATGCGGGTGTCGATTACGCCGAAATTGTGGCGCGCGCCGAGGCCGAGGCGGATGTCATCCTGTGGGATGGCGGTAACAATGATTTTTCCTTTATCCGGCCGGATCTGCATATCGTCATGGTTGATCCGCTGCGCCCAGGCCACGAAACCACGCATCACCCGGGCGAGGCGGTACTGCGCATGGCGGATATTATCCTGATCGGCAAGGTGAATTCGGCAGCGGATGCCGATATCCAGCAGGTGACTAAAAACGCCCACGAGATCAGGCCGACCGCGACCATTGTGCGAGGTGCCTCACCGGTCATGCTCGATGATCCTGCCGCAGTACGCGGCAAACGAGTGCTCGTCGTCGAAGATGGCCCGACTGTTACACATGGCGGCATGCCTTACGGGGCGGGTTATGTCGCCGCGACAGAAGCACAGGCGGCAGAAATTATCGATCCTCGCGACGATGCTGCCGGTGAAATCGGCGATGTGTATGCGAAATACCCGCATATCGGCGCGGTACTGCCGGCCGTCGGCTATCATGCCTCGCAACTTGCGGCACTGCGGGACACCATTAACGCGACAAATGCCGAGGTTGTGGTCACCGCAACGCCATGTGACATCGGTGCGCTGATTGAAATCAACAAGCCGATTGTACGGGCACGCTATGAATTTGCTGAAGTCGGTGAGCCGGGGCTTGGCAGCCTGGTTAACGATTTTTTAAGACAACGCAAACTCATTTAGGCATGCCTCGCCCCCCCCTGGTCCCACCAGGCGATGTCCCCGCTATCACCGCTAATCGATGTGCCTGCCTCGCCTCGCAGGATCGCAGCGGCATCCTGCAACGCACCAATAGCCGCGGTGCCGCCGGTCATCTCGACGAACTCGATGGCCGCCTCGACCTTGGGCGCCATCGAACCGGGAGCAAAGGAGAACGCCTTCAGGTTCTGTGGTGAAATACGCCGTATCGCGCGGGCGTTGTCTTCACCCCAGTATTCATACACGGCGTTAACATCAGTGAGCATGAGGAACATATCGGCTTGCAGCTGACGCGCCAGCAGCGAACTGGCCAGGTCCTTGTCGATGACCGCCTCCACACCCGCCAGGCTGCCATCCTCGCGACGCACGACGGGAATGCCGCCGCCACCCGCACAAATAACAATGATCCCCTGGCTGACCAGCATGTCGATCACGCCCTGCTCCAGGATCTGTCTTGGCCTGGGGGAAGCCACAACCCGGCGGTAGCGATCGCCGTCCCGGGCAACCGCCCAGCCACGCGCCTGCGCCAGTTTTTGCGCCTCGGATTCGGTATAGACCGGCCCGATCGGTTTGCTGGGCGCATGGAAAGCAGGATCACGCGGGTCCACCTCGATCTGGGTTAACAGCGTCGCACATCGTGCAGTGGAAGACAGCTGATTGGTCAATTCCTGCTCGATCAGGTAACCGACCATGCCTTCGGTTTCAGCATCGAGGATATCGAGGGGGTAGGCCTCGTCGGGCCTGTAGGCCGCGCCCTGCAATGCCAGCAAGCCCACCTGCGGGCCGTTCCCATGCGTAATCACGAGCTCATGTTCGCGCGCGATCGGCGCAAGGGCTTCAGCTACCACCCGGATATTGTGTCGCTGGTTGTCGGCGGTCAGCGCCTCACCGCGACGTAACAGCGCATTCCCGCCAAGTGCAATGACAATACGCATTCAATCGCCCAGGGTCGCGACCAGCACGGCCTTGATGGTGTGCAGCCGGTTCTCCGCCTGGTCAAAAACGATGGAGGCCTCTGACTCGAACACGTCTTCTGTCACTTCCATCGCCTCGAGTCCGTACTTCTGATATATGTCCTCGCCGATTTTTGTCTCGCGGTTATGAAACGCCGGCAGACAATGCATGAATTTCACCGCCGGGTTGCCGGTCATTGCCAGCACCTCGCGGTTCACCTGGAAAGGCAGCAGCAACTTTATCCTTTCTTCCCAGAACGTTTCCGCTTCGCCCATGGAAAGCCATACATCGGTGTACACAAAATCAACGCCCTTTACCGCGGTGGCAACATCCTCGGTGATGAGGATCCGGGCGCCGTTCTGTTCTGCGATAAGCCTGCACTCCTCAACGAGTTTTTTATCCGGCTGTAATGCTGCGGGGGCCGCGAGGCGAAAGTCCATGCCCATTTTGGCAGCGCCGATCAACAATGAATCCCCCATGTTGCTTCGCCCGTCACCAAGATAGCAGAACGAGATCCCGGCCAGTTCCTTGCCAGAGTGTTCCATCATGGTGAGCAAATCGGCCAGCACCTGCGTCGGGTGATACTGATTGGTCAGGCCATTCCAGACCGGCACGCCGTGGTGCCCCAACTCTTCCACCGCTGCCTGGTCAAACCCGCGGTACTCTATGCCGTCATACATACGTGCCAGTACCCGGGCGGTGTCCTTCATCGATTCTTTCATGCCGATCTGGCTACCGGTCGGCCCAAGATAGGTCACATTGGCGCCCTGGTCATAGGCCGCCACTTCGAAGGCACAACGCGTACGCGTCGAGGTTTTTTCAAAAATGAGGGCGATATTCTTGCCGGCCAGGTGCTGCTGTTCTGTTCCTGCGTACCTGGCCGCCTTCAGTTCAACAGCCAGATCCAGCAGATAGCGGATCTCTTCGGCACTGAAGTCCAGTAGCTTGAGAAAGTTATGGTTTTTCAGATCCGGTTTCATTTCTCTGCTATCCCGCTCGTAATGCGGGGAACACGATGCGCGATATTCGTCACGATTTCATAGTTAATCGTGCCCAGCTTGTCGGCCCATTCATCTGCAGTCACCTCCTGCTCACCCTGGCGCCCGATCATGACCACCTCGTCACCCAGCGCGACTTCACCGCGCAAGGCCGTCACGTCGATAAGACTCTGATCCATGGTGATGCGGCCTACCTGGGGGCAACGCCGGCCGTGCACGAGCATGTCGAAATTATTGGAAAGGTTGCGTCTGAGCCCGTCACCATAGCCTGCCGGTATGGTCGCGATCAGTGACGGTTGTTCCGTATGATAGGTATGCCCATAACTCAGGCCGACACCGGCGGGC
>JASFME010000212.1:0-3690 GCA_050117725.1 Granulosicoccaceae bacterium
AATTGCTCACACCGATACTTGTGGTCGTGTTGAGGTGTTGCTTGTTAACCTGGATAGTGCGCTTGTCAATCATATCGCGCATGCGCTCGGCGATGTCGACGGCAACACTCAGATCGGTGTTCGGCAGGATGCACAGAAATTCTTCACCCCCCCAGCGGCCGAGGTTGTCCTGCGGTCGCAGTGACTCGTACATGAGCCGTGCCAGTTTATGCAGCAGTACGTCGCCGGCGGCATGCCCGTAGTTATCGTTGATCAGCTTGAAGCGATCCAGGTCAAACATCAGGATCGAGTAGGTGTCGTTGTGCGCTGACAAGCGGTTATGGATCTGGTGCAGCGTCTGCGTGGTGGCCTCGCGGTTCGGCAGGCGGGTAAGCGGATCATAGCTGACCTGGTAGAGCAGGGTGCGGCTCTCATCCTGCACATGGCTCAGATCATGAAACATGATCACGGCGCTGTCCGTGTCCAGCGGCGTGATACTGTAGTCGATCAGCAGTTTGTCACCGGCCCTGTTTTGCAGTTGTTGTTTCGTGATCGGACCGATGCCGACCTGGCGTTTCAGGATGCGCTGCAGGAAGGCCGGCTCGAGTGACTGCGTGCTGCCCTCGAGGGCAAACACGCTCTCCAGTGGTTGCTCGATGGCCGCGTCCTGTGTCCAGCCGGTCAGGTTGCAGGCCACCTGGTTGATGAATGTGATCTGGCCCTGCGCATTCACGCCGATCACACCATCGCTCAGCGCGCTGAGGATATGTTCGGCCATACCGTTGGTGTCGAATGTCGGTGTCGGGGCTGTTTTCATACCTCATTGCCTCTGGCGGAGTCAGGGCCCGGCCACCAATTTTACCAGCTTTCATCAGCAGCCATGCATTCATTAATATAGCATCAGTTGACAAAACCAGCCTGTAACAATGGTTATGTGCGAAACGCAATCACTGGATCTATACTCGAAAAAATAACAACAAGTGCCCGGCCGTCAGACACTGCCGCGGCCACATTGTCACTGTATATTCATGGAAGAGGCCTAAGCTGCCGCACCGAACCGGTTTTCAGACCGGCCACGGCAATCCGCCGGGTGTGATTGGCACGGATCCTGCTGCGCTCAGCGGGTGGGTTTAGCAAGAGGAAGGGACTATGCACAGTGATGTCATCAAGATTCTCGTGTTCGCGCCCGGCGCGCAAATCGAGACCATCAACGCCGGCCTGCAAGCGCTCGACGGCAGGATCCGTATTACCGCCATCGAGGATGCCGACAAGGCGGCACAGTACCTCGCCATGGGTGACAAGTGGTCGCTGGTCCTGTGTTCCATGCTCGTGTTCAACCTGAGCGCGTTTCGCCGTGCCTTGCTGGGCGCCAAACAGGAACTGCTCGCCTCGGTCGTGGTCCTGCAATCACCGTCGCAGAACCTGACCGTGGACAGCATCTGCGCGTTTGGCGGCGATGATATCGTGAGTATGGGTAACACCGCGCAACTGCACGCCGTTGCACAAAGAGAGATCAGGCATGCACAAACCCGGCGCAAGCTCGTGGCCATGCAGGCCGGCGTCGCACCCCGGGTCGCGCGCACCGATACCCGGCAGGCGCCGCCGCAACGAGCTGCCGCCACCCCGCGCGGCAGGCGCGGCAAAACGCCGCAAGGCGTGCCCGCGTCACGCGGTGCGCAGCCTCAGCAGGTATTACGGCTGCTCAAGTCACAGGCCGTGACACTGCAGTACCAGAGCATTGCGACGATCGGTACCGAGGACGCGCACAATGCCCTGTACGAGGTGTTCGTGCGACTCGTCGATGAGCACGGCAAGCTGCTGTACCCGAACGACTTCTTCCCGGTGGCCCGGCATTTCAAGTTGTTACCGCTGATTGATCTGAACGTGGTGAAGCAGGTGATCGCACTGCTCGAGGCTGATCTGCACAGCCGCAGTGCACAGCGTTTGCGCCTGTTTATCAAACTCAGCGAGGAAACCGTCGAGGACAAGCGCTACTGCAAGGAGATCGTTAACCTGATCGCGAAGGCCGACATCGCGCGCGGCGCGCTCGTCATTGAGCTGGGCAAGGGTAGCTACAGCCATTACCCGCAACAAATCAGCCTCATCCACACCGCGATGGCCCGCCGTGGCCACAGCCTGTTGTATGACGCGACCAGCATGGAAGACTGCGGGCAGATGGAGACGTACAGCCAGATGATCGGTTATCTGAAGCTGAACCGGCCGCTCATCGACGGCGTTATCGGCGATGTCGAGAAACGCACGAGCCTGACCCGCCTCATCGAGTGCGCCGCGAACAGCGGCCTGCAGACCATCGCCAGCCGCATCGAGCATGCCGACGTGTTGCCACTGCTGTACTCGGTCGGCGTGACCCACATCCAGGGTAATTTTGTCGGCCCGGCGCAGCATGAACCCGTCATCGGGGAGACCGGCCCTGCGCCCGTGACCTATGACACGGCCGTCTACCTGGGTTAGCCGCCTGGCCGCGCCTTGCTATACTGGCGCGCCCGCGCCGGACATGATCTCAGCGTCGGCCGAGCAGCGGCCGCGAGACGAGCACGGCGCCGATCGCGGCAAGCAGGGCCTGCAGCGGCAACAGGTACGGCAGCAGCATTTCATAGTGCTGCAATCGCTCGACCGGGTTGCCGCCGGCGGCAAACACGTAATAACGCAGCGCCGTGTCGACAAGCCAGCCCGGCGAATCGCCGCAGCACGACGCCAGCCACACGCCGTTTATGACGATCAGCAACAGCAACACGCCGATGCCGAAGGCGAGCGGCTTTTTATACGGCCGGCGCGCAAGGTAGCCGGCAATGCCGAGCGCGAGCAATATATGCACGAGCATGGACAGCGGCGAATAGAACAGCGCGGCGGAAAAATCACTGACGGGCGACGCCTTGTGGCCGATGATCATGACGGGTTGATTGAAGAGCTCGAGCAGGCCCTGGCCGGGGCTGGCCTTGAGCAGTACGAACAGGAAATCGCGGTTGTCCCACAGCGGGAACTGGAGGCTGTTCACCATGCTGGTCGTGGCCAGCATGAGCGCGCCGGACTCGAGCGCGAGCAGGGCGATGAGGAGCGCAACCGCTTGTATGAGGCGTTTCAGCATCTTAAACCTTGATTAACGCAGGCCGGTACAGGAACGACGAGGCGTGTACCGACAAACTGCTCAGGGCCGTTTTATGTTGATCGCGAGCAGGGCGCGCTCATAGTCGCCTGCCGGCAGCGGAATGCGTACGTGGTAGCCGCCGCCGGGGGCGACGGCCATCGGATTGCCCTTGTCATCCTCGATGTGCTCGAGCGTCAGCATCCGGTTGCCGCCTGGCGTGAGCAGCTCGAGCTCGTCACCGACCGCAAACTTGTTCTTCACGTCGATATCGGCCAGGCCGCTGGCGGCATCAAAATGCGTGATCTCGCCGACAAACTTCTGCTGGCCGCTGTCCGAGTAGTTATCCAGGTAGTTCTGGTAGGCCTGGTCCGGGTGGCGCTCGTAGAAGCCCGGCGTGTAGCCGCGGTTGGCGAGTGCCTCGAGCTTGCCGTACAGGCGCGCATCAAAGTCACGGCCGGCCACGGCGTCATCGATCGCCTGGCGGTACAGCTGCGCGGTGCGCGCCACGTAGTAATGCGACTTCGTGCGGCCCTCAATTTTCAGCGAATCGATGCCCATTTTCGCCAGACGCTCGACGTACTGGATGGCGCGCAGATCTTTCGAGT
>JASFME010000213.1:0-3641 GCA_050117725.1 Granulosicoccaceae bacterium
GCAGGCCGCGGCAGCTGTGGGACAAATGGGGCTGGTACAAAGCTGGGAGTCCTGCTTCAAGGCGCACGCCATTCACACCGCCCAGGTTCTGCTCACACATGATGACCTGTCCAACCGCAAACGTTATCTGAACGCGCGCAGTACGTTGCGCGAGTTGTTGCGCCTGGGTGTGGTGCCGGTAGTTAACGAAAACGACTCGGTGGTCACCGAAGAAATCCGCTTTGGTGATAACGATACGCTGGCGGCACTGGTTGCCAACCTGGTCGAGGCCGAGTTGCTCGTTATCCTTACTGATCAGCAAGGCCTGTTTGATGCCGACCCGCGCACCAATGAGCAGGCACAGTTGATCGACGAGGCTCGCGCCAACGATCCCGGCCTGCTCGACGTGGCCGGCGAAGGTTCGGCGCTTGGCCGTGGCGGCATGATCACCAAGGTGCGCGCCGCAAGACTGGCGGCGCGTTCCGGTGCCTCGACGATCATCGCCTCGGGCCGTGAAGCGGATTGCCTGCAACGCATTCGTGAAGGCGAAAAGCTGGGTACGCTGTTACTCGCAGACAGTGAACTGTTGCTGGCACGCAAACAGTGGCTGGCCGGTCATCTGCAAATGCGTGGCAGCCTGCAGCTTGATGCCGGCGCGGTAAACAAACTGTGTAAATCCGGCAGCAGCCTGCTGGCGGTCGGCGTGACGGCGGTAGAGGGTGATTTCGTGCGCGGCGACATGGTGCGTTGCCTGGACCCGCAGGGGCACGAGATCGCACGCGGTCTCGTGAATTACAATGCCGATGAGGCGCGGCGCATTATGGGTCAGTCGAGTGAGCGTATCGAGGCATTGCTCGGCTATGTCGATGAGCCGGAGCTTATCCACCGCGATAACCTCGTCCTGGTTTGATCAAGCTGCTGGAGCCATGGCAGAGCACGCCACAGCAAAAACCCTGTTTAATACAGTGTTGAAGAACCGGCCACAATGGCCGAGATTGCCTTGATATAAACAGTCAGTCTACCGGCGCAGGCATTGCCCTGCTGATGAATGGACAAGGACGATAAGGAGAATATGCCATGAGGTTGTTTCATAACCTGTTCGCATTAATTGGCCTGGCCGTGGTGATCCTGGTCCTGGTCGCCGCGCTGATGTACCAGGACGAATGGCGTGCCTATCAGCGGCTGGATCCCAGGGCCACGGATGTATACCTGGACATGATGAAATCAGTACTGGAAACAGGTAACGGTGCCGAAGCAACGGTATGGCGCGTGCCGGTTGAGGAAGGACTCAGCTTTGATGATGTCGAGCAAACGATGCGATTCGTTGCCAATGAGCACAACATGAAAAATGTTGGCGAACTGCCATTATCAAAACAGGTAGAGAGCATGATTGGCAAGCCCTACCGGCTGGTCAAGATCTACATGTTCTGCAATCCACTGACGGCAACCAACATGCTGGATTACAGTGATGCCTTCTCCGCCTACCTGCCATGCCGTATCACCCTGATAGAGGACCAGCAGGGCAGGATGTGGCTGTATACGCTGAACATGGATTTGATGATTTATGGTGGTACACCCTTGCCGGATGGCTTGCGCGAGGAGGCTATCAAGGTCAAGGAGATTATTCTCGATATCATGCACCGGGGCGCGAAGGGAGAGTTTTAAAAAATAGTTATGATTTATGAACGATGAACGATGAATTAATTCTGCTGCAATTTTTTCTTTAATTCACCAATCAGCAATCCGCGTTCATCATTCAACAAAAAAGGCCGGTCAGAGACCGGCCTTTTTTTCGGTAAGGCGTACTGCCTTACGCGCCCATGCCACGAATGCTCGTGTTCAGGCGACTCTTGTGACGCGCTGCCTTGTTCTTGTGAATAAGGCCTTTGCCCGCCATGCGATCAATAACCGGTATGGCCGCCTTGTAGGCTTCCTCGGCCGGGCCCTTTTCGCCGGCTTCTATTGCGCTTACGACACGCTTGATGAGCGTACGCATCATTGAGCGCTGGCTTGCATTTTGCTGGCGGTGTTTTTCCGCCTGACGGGCGCGTTTTCTCGCCTGTGCTGAATTCGCCACGGTGTTCTCCTGAAAATCCGTTCAATCTGCTTTGAGAAAGCGCGTAACTATGCGGATTTTCGACGCATTTGTCAATTCTGCCGGCTATGGGCGCGGGCCGGCCCGCGTGTTATCCTAGTGCGCTGTAAAATCAAGCAAAAACAGGCGGTTATGTTCATATCAACGAGGCAGGCGGGCGAATGAGCCGACGCCTGTTCAAATCCACGCTCACGGTAGGGGGAAATACGCTGTTATCGCGCGTGCTTGGCCTCGTGCGCGATATCGTGCTGGCACGCATATTTGGTGCCGGGGCAGGCACCGATGCCTTTTTTGTTGCCTTCAAGATCCCGAATTTCTTCCGCCGCCTGTTTGCTGAAGGTGCCTTCGCGCAGGCCTTTGTGCCGGTGCTCAGCGAGACCAGAACCCGCGAAGACCAGCAGGCAGTCAAAGCGCTCGTGGATCACACGGCCGGTACGCTGGGCGGCGTGTTGCTGGCGCTGACGGTGCTGGCGTTACTGGCGACACCGGTATTCATCATGGTCTTCGGGCTCGGTTTCTGGTTGAACAAGCCAGAGCAATTTGATCTGGCCGTCGAGATGTTGCGCGTGACTTTCCCGTACCTGATGCTGATTTCCCTGACCGCGTTTGCCGGCGCGATCCTGAACAGTTTTGGCAAGTTTGCCGTGCCGGCCTTTACTCCCGTGTTCCTCAACCTGTGCCTGATCGGCGCAGCGCTGTGGTTGACACCGTATTTCCCCGAGGCGGGTGTGAAGGCACTGGCCTGGGGGGTATTGCTCGCCGGTATCGTGCAACTCGCGTTCCAGTTGCCGTTCCTGGCACGGCTGGGCCTGTTGCCACGGCCGCGCTGGGGCTGGCATTTCGGCGGGGTGCGCAGGATCCTGCGCCTCATGTTGCCGGCCCTGGTGGGCAGCTCAGCGGTGCAAATCAACCTGATCGTCGATACTGTGATTGCGTCGTTTCTTGTCACCGGCAGTGTGACCTGGCTGTATTATGCCGACCGCATGGTCGAGTTTCCGCTCGGCGTGTTCGGCATCGCACTGGCGACCGTGATCCTGCCGAAGCTGTCGCAGCAGCATGCAGCGGAAAACCCGCAGGCCTTTGCCGGCACGCTCGACTGGGCCCTGCGCCTGGTACTGGTTATCGGCTTGCCCGCGGCACTTGGCCTGGGGCTGCTGGCCGCGCCGATTATCGCCGCGTTGTTCGGTTACGAGGCCTTTGTAGCCGCGGATGTCGAGATGGCGGCGCTGGCGCTGATGGCCTATGCGATCGGTCTGCCGGCCTTCATCCTCGTCAAGATCCTCGCCAGTGCCTTTTATTCGCGGCAGGACACGAAGACCCCGGTGCGCATTGCGATCATCGCGATGCTGGCGAATATTGCGATGAACCTTGGCTTTGTCGTGCCGCTCGTGCAACTCGGCGTGGCCGGTCCGCACGCCGGGTTGGCGCTGGCCACCGGCCTGGCCGCCTGGCTCAATGCCGGCCTGTTATATCGCGGTCTGCGACGTAGCGGCGTGTATAGCCCGGCACCGGGCTGGGCCGGATTGTGGCTACGGGTTGCGCCAGGGCTGGTCGGGGTGGCTGTGGT
>JASFME010000214.1:0-3591 GCA_050117725.1 Granulosicoccaceae bacterium
GAAGGTGCAGAGACCTTCTACACCGAAGCATCTGCGGTCAAGTTGTTCAAGCGCTTGCGAGAGATTGAAGAGGGAACAGTTGCCGTTGTCGTCGGTGTGCCGCACAAATGTCCGATCGCTCCCGTTGAACTCATATTTTCGCTGCATGATTATTTCAAGGCTCGTGGTATCCGTGACAAGATCAAAATCAAGTACCATTACCCGATCGGCCGCATTCATACCATCGCGAACGTTGCCACGTGGGCCAAGCCCGAGTTTGATCGCATGGGAATCGAGTACGAAACCCTGTTCAACGTCAAGGAAGTGGACGCGGAAAACCAGGTCGTAAGGAGCGAGGAAGGAACCGAGACCCCCTACGACCTGCTTATCGCCATCCCGCCGCACTGTGGCATGGAAGTGATCGAGAAGAACAAGCTCGGTGAAGGTGGCTGGATCCCGACAGACCGTCACCAGCTCACCATGAACGGCTACGAAAATGTCTACGTACTGGGCGATACGACCAACCTGCCCGTCAGCAAGACCGGATCTGCTGCGCATTTCGAGGCCGAGGTTGTGGCCGAAAACATTGCCTCGATCATCAAGATCGGAACACCGGTACGCGACTATGACGGCAAGGTATATTGCTTCATTGAGACCGGCCACGACAGCGCGACCTACGCGATGTTCAACTACCAGAATCCGCCGGATCTGAAGCCGTCGTCCAAACCCATGCACTGGTTCAAGATGTCCTACAACCAGATGTACTGGACCAGCGTTCGTGGACTACTCTAAGGAAGCCATAATATGACTACACAAACTGAAACTCCTGTCGAGGCAGCGACCAGCGACGAGCTGCAGCAACTCGTCGAAATCGCGAACCTTGTCACTGCGGCCCGGGATGCGATGTCGGATGAAATTGTCACGCGAATTTCAGGTGCGATGAGCGAGGGTCTGAACCTGCTGGATCGCCTGACGCGCAACGAGGGTCTGATGCGCCTGCTCCAGGTGCTCGACCGCCCCGACAGCCAGAACCTGCTGATCGCACTCTCCGAGGCGATCCATGCGTCAAGCCAGGACATCGCAGCGGCTCCGCCGGCAACAGGCGGACTGGGCTGTATGCTGCGTGTGGCACGTGATCCCGGCACGCAGGAAGGGGTACGTTTCCTGGCCGTACTCGGCAAGTACATGAGTGAAAGTTTGCGTGAGCAGCACCGGCATGGCGGCGAACCCGGCCGGGAGTAACGACGCCGGAACGTGTGGTCTGCCCGGGGTGACGGCAGCGCGCAAACCGGACCGCAGGACGCGTCCGCCTGTTTGATGGCAAACGGTTACCCCGCTTCAAGGAAATTCTCGCATGCGTCTGCTCTTCATCGGTGATGTCGTGGGCGAACCGGGGCGGCGCGCTATCGCCGCCGTGCTCCCGTCGCTGCGCAAACGCTACGCCGTCGATCTTGTCGTCGCCAATGCTGAAAACATCGCCGATGGCAACGGCGTGACGCGCGCGACCGCCGGGGAGTTGTTCACGTTGGGCGTGGATGTACTCACCAACGGCAACCATGCCTGGGACAAGATAGAGGCGCTCGACTACATCAAGACCGAGCCCCGCCTGCTGCGCCCGCACAATTACCCCGAGGGCACGCCCGGCAACGGCTGGCATGTCGTCACCACGGCGCGCGGTGACAAGATCGGTATCCTCAACCTGCTGGGCACGGTGTTCATGCCCCCGAACCTGTCCTGCCCGTTTGCGGCCGCCGACCGTGCGCTGGCGCACAAGCCCGAGGATGTGAAGCTCGTGTTCGTGGACATGCACGCCGAGGTGTCGAGCGAGAAGAACGCGATGGGCTGGTACCTCGACGGGCGCGTCTCGGCCGTGGTCGGGACGCACACGCATATCCCGACTGCCGACGAGCGTATCCTGCCCGGGGGCACGGGTTACCTGACCGATGTCGGCATGACCGGCTGTTATGACTCGGTGGTGGGCATGGATACGCGCACGTGGTTAAAGCGCCTGGTCCACAAGCTGCCCGAGCGACTTGAGGTCGCCGACGGCGAAGCGACATTCTGCGCGACCCTGCTCGAGCTGGACGAAAAGACCGGTCGCTGCCGCCGCATTCGGCGCCTGCAGATGAACGAATCCGAGGTCGGGGTATTTGCGCTGCGCTGCGGATAGCGAGGGATGAAAAGCGGGGCACCCGTTCCCGTTTCCTTATTACAAGGCAAAAGGACGACGCAAATTTATGATGCATCTTTTTTATATCGTCGATGTTTTCGCAGAAGAGCTGTACAGCGGCAACCCGCTGGCGGTGGTTGTCAGCTACGAAGCGCTGTCTGACGGCACCATGCAAAAGATCGCCGCGGAGACGAATTACTCGGAAACGACGTTCGTCGTGCCGGTGCCGGAGAACGACGGCGGTTACCGCGTGCGGATCTTCACGCCGTCGCGGGAGATTGCCTTTGCCGGTCATCCCATCCTGGGCACGGCGTGGATCATCCGGCAGTATATCGCGCCAGAGGCCGGCGGCCCGGTGCGACTGAATCTTGCGGTGGGGCAGGTCCCCGTCAGTTTCGAGCGCAGCGCTGAAGGCGGGGAGGTGGCGTGGTTCCGGGCACCCCCGGTCACAGCCGGTTCCAGCTGTCCCCGCGAATCCATTGCGGCGGCACTGGGCATCTCGCCGCGGGACATCGAGGACGCAAGCCCCATCCAGCAGTTCACCGCCGGTATCTCGGCCATGATCGTCCCCCTGCGCAGTCTCGATGCGCTGCAGCGCAGCCGGCTCGATCTCGATGCCTACGCCGGCCTCGCAGCGCAAGGTTTTCCGCCACTGGTCTACCTGTATTGCCATGAGACGCGTGACCCCCGCAACGACCTGAGCGCGAGATTCTTTTTCGAGGCGCACGGCGTGCGCGAAGACCCGGCCACGGGAAACGGCGCGGCATTCCTGGGCGCCTACCTGCTGCAACACGGCGTGTTCGGCGGCGCCGGACTGTCACTGCGCATCGAACAGGGGCACGAGGTGCGGCGTCCCTCGCTCGTGATGTTACGCGCGGCCATGGCCGGCGGCGCGCCGGAGGTGAGTGTGGGCGGCCGGGTGGTCGCCACGATAAAGGGTGAACTGCTCTGAACTGGCGACACCAGATTCCATAACCTGTACCTATTGCCACAATCACAATAACGTCTTGGACAAACAGGCAGTCCTGAAACATAGTTTCAGGTAATGAAAGTCGAACTGGCCGAAAACTACCGGGATACCGAGCTGGGCCGCGAAGCCGAGTCACTTCTGCTACCCTGCGTGCAATGCGGCCAGTGCACATTTACCTGTCCTACCTTTCGCCTGCTCGGCGACGAGTGGGACGGACCACGCGGCCGAATCTACCTGATCAAGCAGTTTCTCGAGGGAAAAGAGCCCGGCCTTAATTTATTGCCCCCGGCCTATACTTTGAAAACCCTCGAGGGCAGGACACTCGGCGCCAACCTGCGACTCCATCTGGATCGTTGCCTGACCTGCCGATCCTGCGAAACGAGTTGTCCACAGGATGTGCACTACGGGCGCCTGCTCGATATCGGCAGGGAACTCGTCGAAAAGGAAGCGCCGCGCCCGCTCAAGGAAAAAA
>JASFME010000215.1:0-3580 GCA_050117725.1 Granulosicoccaceae bacterium
AAAGGCATAGGCCGTAAAGGTATCGACGAGCGGCGGATACAGGTCCGGCCGCTCACTTCCCAGCAGGTTTTTCAGTACGCGCGCAGCCAGCGCTGCCCCCATAAAACTGCTCAGGAAAAACCAGGCACGCGCCGGCCGGCCGCCCCTTCCCAGTACATAGCTGATGAGAAGGCACAGTGGTGCAAGAACATAGAATGAACCTGCCCAGGTCAGGTATCGAAACACTGCATCGGCTGTTCCCGTGCGGTGCTGTGCCAGACAGGCCAGTATAGTGATATCGGGACCGGCGGGTTTTCCCCCGGTCGCGTAGACCGCCAGCATGATAAACAGCAGGCAGGATATAACAATGACTGTGCCAAGGAAGAGTGCCTTTCTATTCATAGTCTGCCATCTGCGTTGCTAGCTGCATATGACGGTGCCCGTGTGCGGGTCGGCTGGCACCTGTTGAATGAGTGTTACAACATTGCAAGTTGCACGTTGTCGAAGTTGTTGGGGTAGTTATGGAGATAATCGACCTTGCGTTCGAGCGACTGGATGATTTCACGGCAGAAATTACGCTCTTCCATGTGCCCCGCGCCCACCAGCCCACCGGGGCTGAACACATTAATCTCCATGAGTTTGGAGCCAACAATATCCAGACCGACCAGGAACATACCATCCTGTATCAACCTGGGACGCACCTGATCTGCGAGCGCCAGGATAGTGTCGTTGATTTGCGTCGGTACGGCCATGGCACCGGCGGTCATATTGCTGCGCATATCCAGGTCACCTTTGTGGCGTTGCCTGCGGAAGGCCGCGTACTTGCCCTTGCTGACGAGGGGATCGCCGTTCACCAGAAACAGGCGGATATCACCATGGATGGCATCGGGCAGGTATTCCTGGGCGATGACATAACCCTCGCTGCTGACGGCCTCGATCATCTGGTTGATATTCGGTTTGTCCTCCGGCTGGACGAGGAAGACATTCCTGCCACCGGAACCGGCAATCGGCTTGAGCACGCCACGACCGCCCTGTTCATTGATGAATGCCTTGATCTCACCCTTGTCACGACTGATCAACGTGCGTGGCCGGACTTCTTCAGGGAAGTACTGCAAGTACATTTTATTAATTGCGTGGTTCAGACCGTTGGGGTCATTCAATACAATGATGCCGTGTTGCATGGCCAGCCGACCGAAATTTATGCCTGCCAGACGCGCCCATGGGCGGTCAATGACATCCTCTGCCGGATCATTGCGCAACAGCAGGATATCGAGGTCTTCGACCGAAATACGTTCACGGCTGGCTGCCTTGCTGCGCAACGATTCCAGGTAGACGTTTAGTGAACGGTACTTCCTGTCAGGAACACGTCGTGCCCGGGCATGGACGCGTTGATCCGGGGCATAGTCAAAATCAGCGACATCGATATACCACACCTCATGGCCCATATTGGTGGCATTCATGGCCAGACCGGTGGTGGTATAGTCCGCCAGTTCAGTCTTGATGTTGTTGATGACCATGCCAAGGCGCATCACTCTGCCTCCTTCATCAGGTCGATCACCGTGGCCCCCTGGCGCAGGCGTTCGAGACGTGTGACCGTTTCGTCTGCATCGAGGAAGCGTGGTCGCAGGCGCGGCGGTATGAGCACCTGTCGCCACTGCAGTTCCTCGATAAGTGACAGGTAGTCATAACTGATCTTGCCAAGGTATAACCGCTCCAGGTCGCCGCCCTGTGACAGGTAGTCAAGTAACTGTGTCAGGCCCTGCAGGTAAACCTTGTCCTTCGTATAACCACCGCCGCGGAACACACGCATGGCAATTGTGAATGCCGTGTAGGGAGCCAGGTCATAGTCCTTGTGCAGACTGCGGAAGGTTTCGAGGAAATCCGCCCCTGCCGTGATCATATGCACGGCGAGCACGCGGCCCGCCAGCAGGCGCAGGCGCGGGCTGCCCAGCCCCCCGACCAGGTACTCGGCCAGGACAGCCAGACCTTCCTGCATGGGCTCGTAACCGGCCATGCCTGCATACAGTTCCCGAAATGGTTGTTGGCTGCCGTTGTAGTGGGTGAGCACATGCGTGCCGATTTCGTGGGCGAGCGTGGCGTTGAGCCGCGCCCGGGGAACACTCGCATCTGTGCCAACCAGAAAGTTGCCCTTTGACACCATGATGCCCGGCACATCTTCACGCAATTCCACCTGCGCGGGCAAAGCGGCATCCTGTTGCCGGTAGTAGTCAATCTCCTGCCGTGCAGCATCGGCGAATTCCGCGGCGGTCAGGTAGCCGGCTTCGTTCCCGCTGTGCCCGGGCCCGGCCTGCATGTCGAGCATCTGCCTGGCAAGCGCCAGCAATGCGGCATCGACATCACCGAACAGCTGGCGGCTGCCAAGCAGAAAGCGCGGCGTATTGCGATCGGCGATCAGGGTGAGTTGCCGATCCAGTTCCTCTCGCTTGCGCGCAAAGATATGCGCCAGGGTCGGGTCTTCGATCCGTTCAATCGGGATCGCAAACAGTTTGCGCTTCACCAGGTCAGGATCGATGCTGCGCGGGCGGTACAGAAACTCCGGTGGTGTTTCATGCCCCCCCTGCTCGAATTTCTGCCAGGCAAACTGCGCATTGACCGGGGTCACATGCAACAGCAAATCGAACTGTTCATTGATCCGGGCCAGCTTTTCATCCGTTTCATAGACCGCCCGCGTCATGGCACGACGCCCGAGTTCAAGGTAATGGGCGGGGCGCAGCGGCGTGCAGTCATGGGCGAAGGCGTAAAAGCCGCGCTTGAGGCCGTGCGCCAGGGCATGATGCAGCTTGCGCAGACGAAACGGCAGCAGCGTGTGTTTGTCGGCATCACGGTAGACGGGACTGACTTCCAGGCCGACATGCAGGCAGTTGAGTTGTTCGAGTTCCCCGGGGCTCAACAATAATGACTGTTGCGGCGGTGTCACCTGTTGCTCGTAGTCGACAGTGACGTCAGTGCGTGCCTCATCGAAGCGGATATTCAGCAGCGCATTTTCCATGCGCTCCAGAAATGCCGGCGACGCGCCGTGCCGGGGTGCCACAACACGAAATGCCGGCTGGCGTGTTTCATCCGTTACCTCGGCGCCGGACCACAGCTCCAGCAGCAGGCAGGCGCCGAATTGCTCGTGCTGGATGGCAAGGATTTCCTTTATCAGCCGGGCCAGCGGGGCATGGTGTTCCGGCCTGTCATCCACCAGCAGGTAGGATGCCTCGCCGAGCAGCAGGCGTTCCGTGCCAGGATCTTCGCGTGTCGACGGCTGACGGTATACCGCCAGAAACGGCAACTGGCGATCGATATGGATGCGCCCGCCGTCGGGCAGCTTGTGACGCACAGGCTCATTGCGCTCATAGTCGGCCGTTACAGACTCGATGAGCGCATCGCTAATGTAGTCGCTACTGCCCTTCATTGGATTTTCTTCAGCTCTTCCAGAATACCGGGTACCGTCGAGTGTAAGGCATCTCGTATCGCCTGAATTTGATCTATGTCAGCTACGCCGGTCCACTCATCCATATAAAACTTCTTGAATTCGATCGACAGCACACAGATGGTGTCGGGGTAATTGTTATGAATCCACTGGGCAAGTTGCCGG
>JASFME010000216.1:0-3533 GCA_050117725.1 Granulosicoccaceae bacterium
GCTGCTCGAGGCCGACCTCGACTACGCCCCGGATGGCCAGTTACTCGCCAAATTGCGCCTGCAGGGCAAAAATCCGGAACTTGAGAGCGGCAGACCGGTCTATTTGAATGTTAATCTTGAGGAAAATATCCTCACGCTGCTGCGCAGTCTGCAATTTGCCGACGAGATCAGCCGCAAGATTGGTGAAAGTATTGAAAAGGGCAATAAACGCCCCTGAATTGGCACTGGATAAGCCCCGTTACCGGATGCTATCCTTATTCAAAGACAGGATATCGGTGCAGAACAGACCTATGACATTTCGCATGACCCCAATCATTGCCCTGCTTGCCGGTGCCACCTTGCTGGCGGCATGCAGCCATAAAGTACAGCTGGAGGCCCCGGAAAAGCCGATCACCATCAACCTCAACGTCAAGATCGAGCACGAGATCAGGGTCAAGGTCGAAAAGGACCTGGAGCAGGTACTGAGCAAGGAAAGCGGCTTGTTCTGAGCAACGAATATAAAGGCTTAACCATGACACAAACAATATCACTTCGGCACCTTACCCTGTTGCTGGCATTTTGCTTCGCGACCCTGGCTGGTGGAGCCTATGCGCTTGACCTGCAAACCGCCAAGGCACAAGGCATGGTCGGCGAGCAGGCCAATGGTTATCTCGGTATCGTGAGAAGTGCGCCCGGTGTGCAGGCCCTCGTCAATGACATTAACAGCCGCCGCAAAACCCACTATGAACAGATTGCCAGGAAGAACGGTACCTCGCTACAGGTAGTCGAAGCACTCGCCGGCAAGACCGCCATCGAAAAAACCCCGCGTGGCCAGTACGTGCGCGATCCGGCCGGCAACTGGATACGCAAGTAGACTTACTGCAATTACCGTTTGTATCGACTATAGCCGGGCACCTCGCCCGGCTATTTATTTGTCTGCATCTAAATCCCGGCAATCATTTTACGGCGTTCGGCCCGATCAGGAACATGACTGCATTAATTGCGATCAGCACATACAGCACACGCCGTTGCCCGGCAATGCTCTCCAGCTCGGTGTCACAAGCACAACCCGGCATAGGCGAGGCACATGCACCGTAATGAATTACAACAAATGTTTGCCGTCGAACAACTCTATATCAAGGGAAAAAGGATCAATGCCCTCGATACAGGCGACATTGGCACGAAAATGATCGGGCACACGTGATGTCACATGGAAAGGGTAAATCCCGCAGTGTTTGCAGAAATAATGTTTCGCGGTTTTCTCGCCGAATTGGTACAGGCCAAGCACATCCTCGTCTGCATCAATAGTAAACTTGTCCGGCGGTATCGCGTACGGTGTCATGATAGCCCCACGCCGTGAGCACATGGAACAATTACAGCGCAAGCCATGCTTGATAACGTCACCCTCGAATGAAAAACGGACTGCGCCACAGTGACAACTTCCCTGGTATTGCATGATTCTTTCCCCTGTTGGGAGATTACCTCATGAATGCTGTTATAGCAGCGCCTGTTATTACGTTACAGGAAAACAGAAAAAATGTCATACATTACCCATTAGCCCACAAATTTATCGCATTCGCTACTGTTGAACTTTCCTGTCAATTAAAAACTGCAGCAGCAGGTAGGCCACAGTCGCTGCACCGACAATGCCAATGAGCAAGTCAAAGGCGAGCGCTGTAATGCCGAGCAGGTTAACCTTGGTCAGTTTTACAAGCAACAGCGCAATCAACCAACTTGCCGCAGCGCCCATAATCGACGCAAACACTATGCTCACGGCGCCGTGCGGTGACAGGCCTTTCGCATAACCGACCAGACTTGTAGCAATACCGACGATCGCACCACTCAACATGGCATACACAATATCGGCAATCCCGATCTGCGCCAGTAACAATACGTACAACAAGACGACCAGAGATAACAGGCAACCTATTCCCCAGGCAAATGTTTTCATTCTACCCCTCCTTTTATACGAATCATGATGATTGATGCTCATCAACGTTATTATTTTTATTCCGGTCGATGACCGGCAACAGGTCATTACACATACTCGACAGTATAGCCCAGAAGACATGATGATTCGAAACCCGACCATGATCCGGCGTAAGCAATCTGAAACGATTTCGATTCACCGTGGCTGTCATGCCTCCCCACCCGGCTCTGCATTTCTGGGCGGCCTGTTCATGAGCGTGCATCACGTCGGCATGTGCAGCGAGATCACCGCGGCGATAACATTATTGCGATGTACAGCGATTTATTGTGTGGGCGCCGCGAGTGCCTCGCGTAATGTGATTACGATCTCCTCAGGATCAGTGCCATGACGGATCAAGGATCGCATTTCACCATCGCGCCCGATGACGTAATACATAGAGGAGTGGTCAATTGCATAACCAAGCGCCGAATCCGGCAGTTCAACCTTCATATAGAGCACACCATAGCGCCGTGCAATCTCTTCTATCTGCTTCGGTGTGCCGGTAATACCGATTATCCTGTCATGAAAGGCCCTGGCGTAGGTTTTCAGGCTGTCCACCGTGTCACGTTCCGGGTCAACGCTGATAAAGAGCGGCTGCACCTGGTCCAGTTCAGCAGTAGATAATTCGCGTAATGCCAGTGACAGCAGACCAAGACTCGTTGGACACACATCCGGACAGGCCGCGTAACCGAAATACAGCACCACGATCTTGCCCCGGTAATCGGACAGGGCGACCGGGCCATCAGCCGATTGCAGCACAAAATCCCCGCCTGCCTTTGCCGCCGGTTTGAGGGCATTATCCACCGAATCCTCGCCACGAAATACCGTTAAAGACAGCGCCACGCCAAGCAACAGCATCGCAGCGGCCAGCCCGACAATAACAATTCTGGACTTCATCATTACAAGAAAGATCAATGCCGGGGCATTTGCTTTTCTTTGCGATGCATCATGCCCGCAACCGCCTTGACCGGCACCTCGAGCTTTTGACTGCTGCCATCGGCAAATACGAGTTCCAGGGCAAGCGTACTGCCTGCCGGCAGTCCCTGCTTCAGGCCAATAAACATGATGTGCAGGCCGCCCGGTTGCAACACAGTTTCAGTACCGGCCTTGATATCGATTTGCATAATGCGACGCATGCGCATCATCCCGCCTTCCTTGCGGTGCGTGTGTAATTCAACGGCATGTGCGATGTCACTGCGCGCCTCGACTATCGCGACATCCCGGCTGCCCGTGTTACGCAGCGTCATGAAGGCCGCGCTGTTAGGTTGCCCCTCGGGCACGGCACGCGCATACGGATTATCAATGCTGACCATGTCAGCAGCCAGACCGGCAGCATTCGCAGTAAGGGAGAACAGGGGCAGGACAACAGCGAAAAAAACTGTACGCAATTTCATGGGTTACCTCAGTACAACATCATCAGCGTGTGGGGAAAAACGATCGTAAACAACCAAATCTGCAGTTGGACAGACCACTACAACATCAGCGGACAAGCATAAGCGACACTGTAACTACCTGTCCACCAGGATATAAACTGGTATTGAAAACCCTGTATCGTAGTCAGGTAATACTTTAAAGACGTCTAATG
>JASFME010000217.1:0-3532 GCA_050117725.1 Granulosicoccaceae bacterium
GGCAGTACGCCTCGCCACCTCCTCCGCGGGCAGCTTCATCATGCGCAATGGAAACTCGAGATTACGCCGCACACTCATGTGCGGATACAGGGCATAGTTCTGGAACACCATGGCGATATTGCGCTGCTGTGGGCTCACGTCATTCACGACCGCATCTTCGATGTGCAACTCGCCACTGCTCACCGTCTCGAGTCCAGCCAGCAAGCGTAATGCAGTCGACTTGCCACAGCCGGACGGCCCGACCAGCACCATAAGTTCGCCATCGTTGACATGCAGATCGAATTCGACCAGCGCCTCGGTACCGTCAGCAAATGTTTTACATACTCTTTTATAGGACACAGTGGCCATGGCTTATCCTTTTATACCGGTAGCCACTACGCCGCGTATAAACCAGCGCTGGAAAAACAGGAACACGATCAGGATGGGCAACACCATCATCACGCCGAAGGCGAAGATGTCTCCCCACTGCAACGGCGGCAAGGTATAAAAGGTGGCAATGGCCAGAGGCAGCGGCCGCACCGCCTCGCCACTGGTCACCATCAACGGCCACAGGAACACGGCCCACTGGATGAGAAAGGTCAGGATGGCCACGGTGGCAAACACGGGTTTGCAATTGGGCACGATGATCGTGACAAAGGTGCGCCACACGCCGGCGCCATCAATACGCGCGGCCTCTTCCAGCTCGCGCGGCAGGCCGAGAAAGAAGGTATAGAACAGGTAAACGGAAAAGGCATTGGCGACAAACGGTGCGATCTGTACGAGGTAGGTGTCGCGCCAGCCGAACAGCGTGACCTGGTAAAACAACGGCACGGCAATCGCCTCCAGCGGCAGGATCAGGACCGCCAGCACGAGTGCAAACAACAACCTGCGTCCGCGCCACGCCAGCCGGGCAAAGGCATAACCCGCCATGCTGTTGACCACGAGTCCGAGCAACACGACCATGCCGGTGATAAAAATCGAGTTGAACAAATAGCGGCCAAAGTTCACGCGTTCGAACACATCGCGGTAATTGCGCAGGTCCCATTCGCCCGGCACAAATGCGAGGTGGCTGCCCGCCTCGACGAGCACGCGCGCCTCCGGTTTCAGGCTACCCACCACCATCAGCAGGATCGGCGAGACAAACAACACCGCCAGTGCCAGCAATGCGACATAGCTCAGACCAAGTGTCATAACACGGCGCATGATCACAGCTGCTGCTGGCGGGTGACGCGGCGTTGCAGGACGGTCACCAGCAACACGACGAGGAAAAAGATCACCGTGACGGCCGCGCCCCTGGCCACCTGTTGCCGGGAGAAGGCGGCCTGCACGGCTTCATACATGACCGTGGTGGTAGCATGGCGTGGCCCGCCGTGCGTCATGATCTGCACCTGTTCAAACAGCCGAAAGGCGAGGATGGTGGTCACCAGCATGACAAAGATTAACGGGTTGCGCAGTTGCGGCAATGTTATGTGCCAGAAGCGTTGCCAGCGGCTGGCGCCGTCAATGCGCGCCGCCTCGTACAATTGTTCCGGGATACCCTGCAAGCCGGCCAACAGGATCACCATCTGAAAGCCGACGCCCTGCCAGACGGAGGTGAGCATAATGGCCGGCAACGCCAGCCAGGTATCGTGCAGAAAATCGCGCGGTTGCCAGTGACCCAGGCTGATCAGCTGCAGGAAACTGTTCAGCATGCCGTCGGGACCCGGCGCATAGATCAGGATCCACACCACTGCCACGAGGGACAAAGGAAACACGACCGGCATGAAAAACAGCGTCCGGAACAGCGCCCGACCCTTGAGCGGCTGGTGCAGCAACAGGGCCAGCGCCAGCGCCAGCATCGTCTGTACGGGCACGACCACGACGGTGAACAGCAGATTGTTCAACAGCGCGCGGGTAAACACCGGATCGTCAAACAGGCGGCTGAACTGCCTCAGGCCGACAAACTCGAGCGGCAACGGCGAACCCAGACGCAGATTGGTAAACGACAGGCCAATGGCAAGCAGAAAGGGCGCGGCGACAAAGATCAGCAAACCGGCCAGGGCCGGCAGCGCAAACAGCATACCTGCAGAGATCCGTGCTCGTGGATGCATGAACCTATGTTAGCCCATTATCGGGCGTCGATGGGCGGATAGCCGTGATTGTCGCGGATGTCCTCGTCGATGAGGCGCGCGGCCCGGTCCAGTGCCTGTTGCACGGCCATGCCGTTACGCATATCGGCGAACGCCTGGCGAAAGCTGGCACTGATCACCGGGTAGGCCGGGGTCTGTGGCCGGGGCACGGCATAGTCTTCGGCAAGTTGTACGACAAACAGGTGCAGCGGTCCGCCCGGTTGATACAGTTTCGACTGGCGGATCGCCGTACGTGTTGCGGGCACGGCGCCATTCGCCGCCGTCATGGCCAGGATCTGCTGCGGCTGCAACAGGTAGGCGATCACGTCTGCCGCCTGCTCTGGCACGTTCGTATGGCGTGAGATCCCCCACACCCAGGAGCCCTGCCCGGTGCGGCTGCCCTGCCCGAAGTCCGGCAACGGTACGAGCACGAGATCCTCACCGAAGGCATCATGATAACGGCGGTATTCCCAGTGCCCGGCCCACGACAGGGCGACTCTGCCCGTGACAAAGGTGGCATCGTCGACATTCGGATCGACATAGCCACGCGTCAGCCAGCGCTGCACATGGGTCATGGCAGCCACCGAGGCGGCACCATTCAACACGCCACCGGCCTGTTGATAATCACGGCGATCGATGAGATCACCCCCCGCCGATTGCAGTACGGGCGAGAAACCATAACTGAACCACTCGTCGGGATAATTGAGTTTCAGATCGAGCACCGCGCCGTCGTCATCGAGTGCGGCCAGCTGTGCCAGTATCTTTTCAAACTCGGCTACCTGCCAGGCCTGTGCCGGATGCGTGGGGATGCGGGCATTCACTTTTTCCAGCGCACTGCGACGCGCATACAGGGCCAGTCCCGAATCAAACGCGCCCACACCATACAGGTGCCCTTCGTATGTGCCCTGTTTGATGAGGGAGGGCAGCAGATCCTGCTGCAGGCTTTTGGGCAACAGGGTTTGCAGTGGTTGCAGGTGACCCTGCCAGGCATAGTTGTACAGATAGGGTACATCAAATTCGAGCAGGTCGGGCAAATCGCCGGCGATGGCCGCTGCCTGCACCTGGGCGTTGTAGGAACGTTCGGGAATAAAGGTCAGCATGATCTGCACATCGTCATGCTGCCGGTTGAAAGCCTGCACCTGCTGTTCAATGGTGCGGCGCTCCCCGGCCTGCCCGGCATGTGCCCACACCGAGACCTGCACCACGTCCGTATCGGGCGTCGCGACTTCAGTCCGATCGCAGCCGGCAAGTAACAGGCATGCCAATGTGAAAAGAAACAGTCTCATCGTTCAGGCAAGCCTCAGCCCCGTCCATGTCGCACTACTTCGCATCAAGTGCCTGCAATAACATGTCGTGGTAATTGCGGATCCGTTGCACATAACGGACAGGCTCACGGCCACGCGCATAACCGTACTTGAGTTTGCGGTAGTACTTCTTCTGTGCAA
>JASFME010000218.1:0-3401 GCA_050117725.1 Granulosicoccaceae bacterium
GGACAGTGCGAGTTCGCCACGGTTGATGATGATGACGCGATCGCAGGTGGTCTGTACCTCGGGCAGGATATGCGTCGACAGCAGGACACTGTGTTCATCGCCGAGTTCGCGGATCAGCGTGCGGATCTCGCGGATCTGGATCGGATCGAGGCCGACCGTCGGCTCGTCCAGGATCACGACTTCGGGCGTGTGAATAATCGCCTGGGCGATACCGACGCGCTGCTGGTAGCCCTTCGACAGGTTGCCGATCAACCGCCGTCCGACCTGCTCGAGCCCGCAGCGCTGCCTGGCGCGTTTGAGCGCCGCCGCCAGTGCCGGGCGGCGGATGTGTTGCAACTGCGCGCAGTAGCGCAGGTATTCATCGACGGTCAGGTCCGGGTACAGCGGCGGTTGTTCCGGCAGGTAGCCGAGCGAGCGCTTTGCGCCGAGCGGGTCATCGAGGATGTCACGGCCATTGATGATGACCCGGCCGCTGCTCGGGGACAGGCTGCCGCCGAGGATTTGCATGGTGGTGGATTTGCCGGCGCCGTTCGGGCCGAGAAAACCGAGCACCTCACCGCGTTGCAGTTCGAAACTGATATCACGCACCGCTTCGATCGGCCCGTAATGGCGACTCAGGCTTTCAACCTGGATAAGCACATCCTGATTCATAGGGTGGTATTATTCTTTAATTGGGGCAGGATTGCCAAGGGTTATCGGCCAGGGTGTTGGCAACGGGATTACACGGTTACGGAACCGAACCAATGAAACATGAATACAGCCAGGCCTTTTGCACCACCTTGGGATTCAACAGTTACCGCCGTAATTGTTGTCTGGCTATATTCGAACTTGATCCCGAACGTGATCAGCCGCTTGCTGAAGCCTTGCAGGCTGCTGTGATTCGTCCCCATATCGATGCGATCGTCGATGCATTTTATGTCCACCTGCTGGCGCACGAAATCTATAAAAGCTTTCTCGAAAACGGCAAACTTGTCGAGGGGCTGAAAGCCAGCCAACGGGCCTACCTGCTCAATTTCGGGGTGGATTTTGCCAGTGAGCGCTATTTCGAGGAGCGTTTACGCGTGGGCATGGCACACAAGCGGGTTGGTCTGCCAGTGGCTCTGTATCAGGGTGCCTATCGCAAGCTCATGCAAATCCTTGTCGATACTATTCCGGACGATATCGATAGCTATGGGTGTCAACGCAGGCAGCTGGAGTCATTCATCAGCCGTATGACCGCGTTTGATATGTCGCTGGCGATCGAAACCTATCATATCGAGCAGCTCCAGGACCTGGAACAATCGCTGGCCCAACTGCGTACTGAAGGTGCGGCATTACGTGACCAGGTAAGCATCGATACGCTGACCGGCGTGTACACCCGTGACCATATTCTCAAGGTGTTTTCCCGGGGGTTTGCCTATGCCCGGGAAAAAAACAGCAATCTGGGCGTGGCCATGGTAGACCTGGATCGCTTCAAACAGATTAACGATAACTACGGTCATATCACGGGTGACAAGGTGCTCAAGCAGGTTGGCAAGCGCATGCAACACGTGCTGCGAGACACGGATTTTGTCGGTCGCTATGGTGGTGAAGAGTTTATGCTGGTGTTATGCAGCACAGATCTGGCGGCTGCAGAAAAGGTTGTCGAGCGGCTGCGTGAGCATATTGCCAGTACACCGATAAAAATTGATGACGAAACGAGTCTCAATATTACGTTGAGTGGAGGGGTGACCAAATTGCGTGAAGGGGATACGGAAACATCGGTTATCCAGCGCGCCGACAAGGCCCTGTACGAGGCCAAGCGCTCCGGGCGCAACATCGTTTTAGTCAAATAAGCATGTTTCTCGGTATTGATACGGGTGGCACGTTCACCGATTTTGTCCTGTACGACGGTGAGAAACTGCGCGTGCACAAGGTATTGTCGACCCCGCGGGCCCCGGAGCAAGCGATCCTGCAGGGCATCAGAGAACTCGGCGTTACCCCCGATGCCTCGTTACAGATTGTGCATGGTTCGACCGTCGCCACCAACGCCGTGCTCGAGGGCAAGGGTGTGCGCACGGCCTATATCGGCAACCGTGGCCTGGGCGACGTGTTGCTGATCGGCCGGCAGGCGCGGCGCGAACTGTACAACCTGCAACCGGTTCCCCTGCACTTGCCCGTTGAGCGTGAACTGTGCCTGGAAACCGGCGGCCGCCTTGCTGCCGATGGCAGTATCGTCGAGCCATTGAGCGATGCAGATTTGGCCGGGTTGCGTGAGCAATTGCAACGACTCAACCCCGATGCCGTGGCCATCAACCTGTTGTTTTCGTTTCTCGATGATCGCTTTGAACGTGCCATCGAGGACATTGTCCCGGAGGGCATGTTTGTCTCGCGCTCCTCGAGTATTTTGCCCGAATACCGGGAGTACGAGCGCGGCATGACCACCTGGCTGAATGCTTACGTGGGTCCGCTCGTGCAGGGCTATCTCGGGCGCCTGCAGCGCGGCGTCGGGGAGGCAGGGCTGGCCATTATGCACAGTGCCGGCGGCACGATGCGCGCCGACGAGGCCGGCCGGCGCGCGGTGCAGTTGCTGTTATCCGGCCCGGCCGGCGGTCTGGCCGGGGCGCGCTATGTCGGCGCGGCAGCAGGGCAGGAGCGCCTGCTGACCTTTGATATGGGTGGTACCTCGACCGATGTCGCGCTGATCGATGGCGAGATCCAGCTCACGGGTGATGCGCATATCAACGAGTTGCCCGTGTCCGTGCCGATGGTCGATATGCACACGATTGGCGCCGGCGGTGGCTCGATTGCCAGTGTCGATGCGGGCGGCCTGTTGCAGGTCGGGCCGGCCTCTGCCGGGGCCGATCCGGGGCCGGCCTGTTACGGTCGTGGTGGTACGCAGGCCACGGTGACGGATGCCAACCTCGTGCTCGGTCGCCTGCAGGCCGGCTCCTTCCTCGGAGGCGGTATGACACTCGATCCCGATGCGGGGCGTGGCGTGCTGGCACCGCTTGCCGATGCCTTGCGCTGCAGTATCGAGCAGGCCGCACACGGTGTGATCCGCGTGGCCAATGAACATATGGCACGCGCGCTGCGTGTCATGTCCATCCAGCGTGGTCATGACCCGCGCGAGTTTACGCTCATGTCGTTTGGCGGTGCCGGTGGTCTGCATGTCTGCGCGCTGGCCGAGGCGCTCAATATGCAACGGGCGATCGTGCCGGCACATGGCGGCGTGTTGTCAGCCTTCGGCATGCTCGCGGCACCGCGTACCCGCGAGTTGAGCCGCACCCTGTCTGCGCCCTTGCGGGCACTGGCGCCGTCCGCGATTGAGAGTGCGCTCGCCGCGCTCGAGGAGGATGGACGCCAGGCATTACAGGCCGAGGGCATCGATGCCGCGGCGATCCACGTCCAACGTGCAGTTGACCTGTGTTATCACGGTCAGG
>JASFME010000219.1:0-3365 GCA_050117725.1 Granulosicoccaceae bacterium
TTGCCGAGGTCAACCTGCAACTGTGCTTTCCGGAATTGTCCGACGAGGTGCGCCGCAAGATGCTGCGCCGCCATTTCGATGCACTCGGCAAGGCCAGTATCGAGACCGCGATGGCCTGGTGGTCGACCGATGCGCACCTGAACCGCTTGCACCGCTTCGAGGGCATGGAACATCTCGATGCCGCGCTCGCCCAGGGCAAGGGCGTGATCCTGCTGTGTGCCCATTTCACGACACTCGAGATCGGCGCACGGGTTTTCGCCATGCACCGGCCGATGGTCGCGATGTACCGCGAACACAAGAACCCGCTGTACGAACACATCATGCGTCATCATCGCAAGGTGCATTTCCATGATGCCATCCCGCGCCGCGATGTGCGCAGCGCCGTGCGCGCCCTGAAGAACAACCTGCCGCTGTGGTACGCCCCGGACCAGGACTATGGCCGCAAGCACAGCGTGTTCGCGCCGTTCTTCGGTGTGCAGGCGGCGATGATCACGGCCACGGCGCGCTTTGCCAAAATGAGCGATGCACCGGTCGTGCCGTATTTCCAGGAACGGCTTGCCGACGGTAGCGGTTATGTCATGCGCCTGTACCCGGCGCTTGAACACTTCCCGGTCGGTGATGACGTGATCGATGCAACCACGATCAATGCCGTCATCGAAAACGAGATCCGCAAGTTCCCCGAACAGTACTTGTGGGTACACCGGCGTTTCAAGACCCGCCCCGAAGGCGAGTCACGTCCCTACCAGCGGAAATGATCCATGCAGCAACTTGATGCCACAGCCTATGCCGCGCTCATCGACAATGCCGAGGTGCTGTCACGCGATCACATGGGCGACAAGGTGTTCGCCCTGCCGGACGGCCGTATCCTGAAACTGTTTCGCATCAAGCGCCGGGTCACGAGCGCGCGGCTGTGGAATTACGCGCAACGCTTTGCCAGCAATGCACGGCGGCTGCAAAAGCGCGGCTTTCGCACGGTGGCAGTCGAGGCCGTGTTTAACATTCCGCATATCGACCGCCAGGGCGTGCTCTATACGCCGCTGGCCGGCACGACGCTGCGCGACGCGATGCGCGCGCACTTCGACCAGACCGTCATGAACCGCTATGCCGAGTACATCGCCGCGCTGCATGACAAGGGCGTGTATTTCCGCGCCATGCACATGAACAACGTGCTCGTGTGCGAGGACGGCAGTTTCGGCATTATCGATATGGCGGATATGCGGATCCGGCCGTGGCATGTCGGGCTGTGGAAAAGCCTGCGCAACTTCAAACACATCCTCAACCACAACGAGGCAGACATTCTCTGGCAGACCAACATGTTCAGGTTCCGCCAGCACTATCTCGCGTCACGGCAGCTGAATGCGCTGAGCAAGGCGCTGCTGCGCCACAAGCTGCCGGCCTACATGAAACTGCCCTGCCCGGTGTAAAGAATGATGCCGCGCATCCTGTTCATCTCCAAGGGGACTGACTCCGCCTCGACGCGCTACCGGGCACTCGATTATTTCCCGGCCCTGCAAGCCGCCGGCTGGCAATGCGCGCATATTTCGACACAGGGCGGCTTGTGGCAACGCTGGCGAATCCTGCACGCGGCAAAACAGGCCGACGTCGTGGTCGTGCTGCGCAAGACCTTTCCGGCCTGGTACACACGCCGCCTGCGCAAGGCCGCGAAAAAACTCGTGTTCGATTTCGATGACGCCGTGTTTGCCAAAAGCAGCGGCGCGCCCTCGGCGAAACGTGCCCGCCAGTTCACGCATATGGTGGGACTGGCCGATATGGTCTGGGCCGGCAATGCCTTTCTTGCCCAACGGGCCGGGCAGCACAACCGCAACGTGCAGATCGTACCGACCGCGATCGCAATGCAGCGTTACCGCGACGAAACCGAAAAGAGCCAGATCTATATCGACCTGGTCTGGATCGGCAGCCGCTCGACGTCTCGTTATCTGGAAATGGCGTTACCCATGCTGCAACGCGCCTACGCGACCCTGCCGGCATTGCGCCTGAAGATCATTGCCGATTTTGATTTCATCGATGCGGGCGTCCCGACCCGGGCGGTGCGCTGGTCGGCCGAGGAGGAAGCGCAGGAACTGGCCAGCGCGCACATCGGCATCGCACCGATGCCGGACAATACCTGGACGCGCGGCAAGTGCGCGCTGAAGGTATTGCAATACATGGCGGCCGGCCTGCCCGTGATCTCGGCGAATGCCGGTGCCAATGCCGAGGTGATTGAACACGGCATGACCGGCCTGCTGTGCAACAGCGACGAGGAATGGCTGACGGCGATCACGCAACTGGCCAATGACCCGCAGCGCTGTGCGGCGATGGGCGAGGCGGGACGGCAGCGCTGTGCGCAGCACTATTCGCAGGAAGCGGTGTTCCGGCGAATCAAGGATTCACTTGGGCAACTGATGATCGAGGAATGATGAGTGATGATTTATTGTTGTCGCTGCTCGCTCCAGGCCTGTATATAAAAACAAATGGCCGCATCGCGGCCACTCAATAATTCATCAATCATCATTCATAATTCATACTTTCTTGCCCACCAGCATGACCTGCTTCGCGAAATCGATGCCGAGTGTGCGGTGCAACGGATAGGCCAGCACGCGGTGCAGTAATTTGCCGAACACGGTGTCGTTATATAGACGGTACAGATGTTCGATCTCGAAGCCGGCAAGCCGCGCCACCCCCCCGAGTTCGTCATAACACCACGGCGTAATGTGTGTCGCGTCACGCAGGTAGTTGGGCGGGTAATAAATATTCGGTGTCGTGACGAGCAGGCGGCCACCGGCTTTCAGCGCGCCGTATGCTTTCTTCAACATGGTCAGGGCCAGTTCCGGGCTGACATGCTCGATGACCTCGAACATGCAGACAATGTCGTACTGGCCCGTGATCTCATCGAGCGAATAAAAATCATGCCGGTGACTGCGGTCGATATCCATGCTGCGATAGACGAGGCTGCTGTGGCGTATCTGCAGGGATTCGCCAAGACTACGCTGGCCGGCGCCGAGTTCCAGCACATGACTGGCGTCGCTGGTATAGGCCTGCAGCACACGGTTATAGCGCTTCGCCACCGGCAATTGCCAGATACTGCCAAAGCGTTTGCGCGTCTCGCGGCGGTAAGTGAATAGCTCACTCCAGTTAACAGGATCGTCCATCTCGTCTCACATCAATTCGGATTTACGGGTATCATAGAGGACTGTTGTCCAGCGTCAAAGCGTATCACCATGAGCACTGCCCAGGTCACGATCCTGATCCCGAACTACAAGACCCCGGAACTGACCCGGATCTGTCTGCGCCTGATCCGCAAATACACCGACATGTCGCGCGTGCGCGTGATCGCGATCGACAACCACTCGGCGGACGACTCGCTT
>JASFME010000220.1:0-3362 GCA_050117725.1 Granulosicoccaceae bacterium
GTTTAATAAGTAGCTGGTGATCCCATGAAACTATTGATACGCGATCTTCCCCGCAGCATGACAGAAGAAGAACTCAAGGAGTTATTCGAGGGCTACGGGAGCGTACAGTCCTGCAACCTGGTCGTGGACAAAAAGACAGGTGGCTCTAAGGGGTTTGGTTTTATAGAGATGCCCAGGGCCGGAGAGGCCAAGGCGGCGATGAAGAATCTCAACGGCATGGATGTGGCCGGTAACAGGATTCGTGTCAAAAAAGCCGGGAAACATCCGGACAAGGGTAGCACGCGCGATGCCACTACAGATAAGTGATTGGCAAACCCGTAAGACGTTAAGGGGTCGGAGACAAACGATGTAATCCGTCTTTGTCACCGCCCCCTTATCATCCTGTCTAACGGGCCTGGTACGTCATACACTGGATATTGCTTTCCTGCATGCTGACAGTGATGCTCTCGGCGCTGCATTCCAGGTCATTATTGAAGGTGCAACCGGTTACCTTGCAGGCCCCGACGCCCGCCAGGTTATTGGCATGGGTGCGGGATGGAGCGCCAAGAAAAGAGGTATCGCAACCGGGGTGGATGCCGTCACCGATGGTGATAGCGCGGGCATGACACCTGTCATCCTTGTTATAGCCGCAGTCACTAACTGTGCAGGTGTCAACAACGGGCATTTCGATGGTCATCTTCATGGTAGCCTCCTTTGCGCGGGTCGCAAGCGGGTCCGCCTTGCCAGTCAGATGACATCGAGCCTAGCGGATAAAGCGGTTTGTGGCCAAGAGATATTATTTATGACATGTTGTGGCAGCACAGATTTGTCCAATATCAGGAATTTTACAACATTGATGTTTCCCCGGTTTTTTTGTTGCCCTATGATTAATTGACAACTATTGCCACGGTGCCAGCTATGAGTGAATCTCCAGCTATGCGTATTGAAGCCGCCACCGAAGCGGATATCCCCGTGATCCACGAGATGATCGAGGCGTTGGCCGACCACCTGGAACTGGCCCATGAGGTGGTTGCGACCGAGGACGACCTGCACGAGGCGCTGTTCGGTCAGCGGCCCAAGGCCGAGGTGGTCATCGCCTATGCCGACGGCGAGCCGGCCGGCTTCGCGCTGTTCTATGACAATTACTCCACCTTTCGCGGACGCTGCGGTATTCACCTCGAAGATCTCTACGTGCGGGCCGGGTGGCGGGGAGCCGGCATCGGCCGCTACCTGCTTGCCTACCTGGCCGGGCTGACGCGGCAACGCGGCTGCAGTCGGCTGGAATGGTGGGTGCTGGCTGCCGACGAGGGCGCTGTGGCCTTCTACGAGGCGATCGGTGCCACCGCCAAGGGCGAGTGGGACATATACCGTTTACAGGGGCCTGCGCTGGATGCCCTGGCGGCAGAGGCGAGAAGACAGGAATAAAAGGGGAGCGGTCGCCTTTATTCCAGTTCCCGGCTCCCTTGCTACCGGTGTCTTTCAACTGCCAAAGCGTTCATGCAGGTAGTGGTTGATGTCGGTCGACTCATACATCCAGGTGGCGTTTCCCTCTTCATCGGTAATCTTCAGGCAGGGTACCTTGATCTCGCCGCCACCCCGCAGTAATTCCTCGCGACTGTGCGCGTCATTGCGTGCATCGCGGATTTCGATATTGAGTGACAGGCGTTTGATTTCGCGCCGCACCCTGATGCAGAACGGGCATGTCCGGAATTGGTACAGTACGAGGTTTTTCGTTTCCTCATCGACTTGTTGTTGTTTATGAGCAGGACGGACAATGCCTTTCGGTGTCGTTAGCATTTCCCACAGCAGCATAACGGGTCCCAGAACGATGCGAACCGTTCTGAAGAATATTCTAAAAAACCATTTCATATTTAAAGTCTCGATTAAAATACAGGGCGAAGAGCAAATAATATAATTTTCCAGGCTCTTGTTTATTAATGGAACAGATCTTCCAGGAACCAGGCCGAGAAGGCGTGGCGGCCGGGGAGTTCGGCCTTGTGGTAAACCGCGGAGGCCTGCTGGCGCACTGTCTTCTCCAGGGTGTTGCGAATCGCGGCAATCTCCCTGAGGCTGAGGCCCTTCAGCAACAGCCAGCCTACTTCTTTTTCACTGCCGGTCAGACCCCACTCGTCAAATTGTTGTGCGACCATTTCACTAAAGCGCCGCCGGGCATCAAGCACATAGTCATCCGGTTGTCTTGGCGTCTGCTGTTGCGTGTCCAGGGCTTGTTTCAGTTCCAGGATTTCATGTTGCTGTCCGCGCAGGCTGTAAATCAGCCAGACGATGCCCGCGATGGAAAATAACATGACCATGCCTTCCTTGACGGTATGATGATAGGTCGCGCCATGCGAAACATCGGTATACAGGTCAATAGCGCTGGCCACGACGACCAGCATCAATAACAGGACGAGCACACTGTCTTTTGAGATATTCACGGCAGTTTCCTGAAAATACAAGAGCTTAGAGCATTGGACATGTGTCCCATGCGCCCGGATCGGACCTTTGCCCGATGACTTTTGCGCGCAGCCTCACAATACTACGCCCATCCATTTATATTGACGAGAGCGAATCATGAACAACCGAACCTATGTATGGGACCGTGTCGTCCGCGTGTTTCACTGGACGCTGGCACTGGCGTTTGTCGTGGCCTATGCCACGGGCGATGAGGAGTCAGTCATCCATACCTCTGCCGGCTACCTCATCCTGGGGCTGATCGTTATCCGCATTATATGGGGCTTGGTCGGCACTCGCCACGCGCGTTTCTCGGATTTCCTGTATTCGCCGAGTGAGGCGCTTGGTTACCTGAGCGATCTGGTCACCAACGCGAATGTGAAACGCTATGTCGGCCATAACCCGGCAGCGGCCTGGATGGTGTTTGCCCTGCTTGTCAGCCTGTCGCTGACGGTCTTTAGCGGCCTCAAACTCGAAGCCGCCGAGGGCCGCGGGCTACTGGCAGAGACTGCGCCAGTGACCATGGCGAGCGGTGATTTCTTCGTGTCTTCCGCCTATGCTGATGATGACAGACATGATCATGATGGAGAGGGGGACGAGGAAGAAGGGGGTGAATTCTGGGAAGAGATCCACGAATTCTTTGCCAATTTCACGTTGTTGCTGGTGATAGCCCATATCGGCGGCGTGTTGTTGAGCAGTTTCCGGCACCGGGAAAACCTCATCAGGGCAATGTTCACGGGCTACAAGTAACAATGTGTCATTGCGGGCTGCACAATACGGGCGTGGCAATCTTCCGGCATAAATGTTGGGGTGATCCCCGTTGTCCCGGGGAATGGTACAGACGATGAAGGCGATCTGGAAAGGCGTGACCCTTGCCGAAAGTGACGACATAGTTGTGGTGGAAGACAACTGTTATTTCCCGGTGGGTGCGG
>JASFME010000221.1:0-3333 GCA_050117725.1 Granulosicoccaceae bacterium
CTCGCCGAGCACCCGGATGCGCCGATCAGGATCGTCATGCCGGACCAGGGTGAAAACGGCATGGGCGTGGCCTGGAACGTGGCCGGTGTCGCGGTCAGCAAGTACAGCAAGCACAAGGCACTCGCCGAGCAGCTGGTCGGCTTTCTTGCCTCGGAAGCCGGGCAAAAGCAGTTTGCCGACGTGAACCGTGAATACCCGACCCGCAAGGGTGTGGCAGCGACACCGGAAGTACCGGCCGCCGGCAGTTTCAAAATCGCCGATGTGCCGATGTATGAACTGGGCAAACAGCGCATCCCGACCCTGAACCTGATTGACAGCGTGGGTATGCCGTAAACATTGTTGGCAGTCAGTAGCAGGCAGTTGGCAGTTAAGCATATTGTATTCACCCTCCCCTTGATGGGGGGAGGGAAACATCGCGTACTGACGACTGCCAACTGAAAACTTTAATCAGTAGGTCGGCACAGGAACAGGGTGACGTGTGCCGACAGCGATATGTCGGATTACGTTCGCTATCGCTTTCTAATCCGACCTACAATCAAGACTGTTAACTGAAAACGTTATTTGATGCAGACAACGACAACAACAACTGCCTACACGCTAATCAGACGGGCTGGCATCATGCAGATGCTGCAGCGCCGTATTGGCCTGCTTGGCCTGTTGGCGTTACTCGTTGTTGTGATCGCGGCCGTGCCGCTGTTGTTTGTAATCTACAGCAGCGGCCAGCTGTCGCTGCAGGCATGGCAGGATTTATGGAGCGAACGCCTGCCCGGGCTTATGTGGAACACGCTGTCACTGGCCGTGCTCGTGGCCATCGGCGCCTTCCTGCTCGGCGTGTCCGCGGCCTGGCTGATCGCCCGCCGCGAGTTTGCCGGCCGCCAGCTCGCGATCTGGCTCATGGTTCTGCCGCTGACCATCCCGACCTATGTGTTCGCGCATATCTACACGACCCTGCTCGAGGAAGACGGCTGGATAGGGCGTGCCTGGCAGGGTGTGTTCGGCGAGGCGCTGGCGGTACCGGACCTGTATAACATCGGCGGTATCAGTTTTATCCTGTCGCTGGCCGGTTTTTCCTATGTCTTCCTGCTCGTGCGTGCCTCGCTGAGCCACGGTAACCCGAGTCTCGAGGAAGCGGCACGTATCCAGGGTGCTTCACCCGGCCAGGTGTTCTGGCGTATCAACCTGCCGTTGATGCGGCCGGCGATTGCCGCCGGCCTTGCACTGGTCGTATTGCACGTGTTGTCGGATTTTGGCGCGGTCAGCATGCTGCGCTACCAGACCTTCACGCTGAGCATCTACCTGCAGATGAACAGCCGCTTCGACTACCAGGGCGCGGCGGGGCTGAGTATGGTGCTCGTGTTCCTGAGCCTGGCCTTCCTCATCATCGAACGCCATTCACGCCGCCATCAGCGCTATTACGCAAGCGCCCAGACCCGCAAGATTAGCCCGAAACCAACCGGCCTGTTCGGCCAGTGCCTGATCTGGGGCTGGCTCGGTCTGATCGCGCTGTTCGCGTTTGTGCTGCCGGTGGCGTGGATGCTCGACTGGAGCTGGCAGGCCGTGCAGCAGGGCCTGATCGACAGCGTGTTCTGGGGCTATGTCGCCAATTCGCTCGTGGTGGGAGCGCTGGCGGCGACCGCCGCCATCATTTGTGCCTTCCCCGTAGCGTTTTTCCATACGCGCAAGCGCTCGGCGATCAGCCAGGCCGGCATCCACCTGTCGAGCGTTGGTTTTGTGTTGCCGGGGCCGGTGATCGCGCTCGGGGTACTGACCTTTATCCTGACCGTGCTCGAGCCGCTGTACGGTGGTTTTGCCGCCTTGCTCATGGCGCTTGTGATCCGGTTCCTGCCGCTGGCGGTACAGTCCCAGGAGGCCTCGTTGCAGCAGCTCACGCCATCGATTGAACAGGCCGGCCGCATTCTCGGTGCCGGACCGCTGGAGAACCTGTGGCGGGTCGTGCTGCCGATGATCCGCAACGGTATGGCGGGCGCCTGGGTGCTCGTGTTTATCGATGCCCTCAAGGAACTGCCGGCTACCTTGATCCTGCGCCCGACCGGTTTTGACACGCTGCCGGTGCGGATCTGGATCGAGGCCAGCGAGGAAATGCTCGAACTCGCCGCACCTGCAGCGCTCATGCTTGTGCTCGGCACGATGCCGGCGATCTGGTTGATGATGCGTAGCGAAAAGACAACGTAAGCAGTCATCAGTTTTCAGTAGTCAGTAGGTCGGATTAGAGAGCGGCAGGGAGCGTAATCCGACATGTCGCCGTCGGCACACGTCACCCTGTTCCTGTGCCGACCTGCTGTGTTATGTCAACTTTTTTATCGCTAGTCACTCGGCCCATGGATGCGGTATAGTTGCCTTCGCAACATGACTCCTGTGGGAGAGACCCGGCCAGCACAAGGCACGGGCGCCGAAGGCGCAACACACCCGGAAACGCTCAGGCAAAAGGACCGCAGGACAACGTTGCCTCTGGAGAGATCCCGCGGTCGCGGGGCACCGAAGGGGCTCAAGCTCTCAGGTTTTTGGACAGAGGGGTGACCGGTAACCAGCGTTACCGGTCACCCCTTTTGTTTTTTCTGGACAGCTACTTTTGACGAGGCAACATGGGTAAACGCACACCGCTGTACGACAAGCATGTCGTGATGGGCGCGAAGATGGTTGATTTCGGCGGCTGGGACATGCCGCTGCGCTACGGCTCGCAGATCGACGAGCATCACCAGGTTCGTAAAGACGCCGGCATGTTCGATGTCTCGCACATGACCGTGGTCGATTTTCGCGGCATGCAGGTACGCAAGCTGTTGCGCCGCCTGTTCGCGAATGACGTCGAGCGTCTTACCGTGCCCGGCAAGGCCCTGTATACCTGCATGCTCAACGAAGACGGCAAGGTGCTCGACGATCTGATTGTCTATTACATGGACGAAAACTGGTTCCGCATCGTGTTCAACGCCTCGACCGGCGAGAAAGATATTGCCTGGTCGCGCCAGCATGCGAAGCAGGACCAGGTCGAGGTTATCGAGGCTGTGGATACGGCGATGATCGCCGTGCAGGGGCCGAATGCACGTCAATACCTGTGCAATATACTCGATGGTGAGTCGCGTGACGCTGTGCTCGAACTGGCGCCGTTTACGGCGGTGCACCTCGGTGACCTGTTCATCTCGCGCACGGGTTACACGGGTGAAGATGGCTTCGAAATTATCCTGCCTGCCGCGCAGGCCGGCGATATGTGGCGTTCGCTGTATGGTGAAGGCGTCAGGCCAATCGGCCTGGGCGCGCGCGATACGCTGCGCCTTGAGGCCGGCATGAACCTGTACGGCCAGGATATGGATGAGAACA
>JASFME010000222.1:0-3304 GCA_050117725.1 Granulosicoccaceae bacterium
AATCAATATGCACAGCAAGCCAAGTACTGAAACAGCGAGGATAAAAAGCAGGTTGTTCTCGTTTGTTTCGTGCAGAAAAGCGTGCTGCTCAATACTCTCCTGTTGCACGATTGCGTGGATTACTTCGAGCGAATCTATTGCCTTATCGATTTGGGTGTCAAATGCCTCCATCATGGGTGCTGCCAGCGGATCGTCAAGTGGCGCCGGTAACGCCATGATCATGTCGCCCGTTCGACGAGCTTCACCCCAGACTTGCCGTGCTTCATGCAGTGCCAGTTTCTGCTCACGCAACAGGGTTGGCATGGTGAGCATCATCTCAAATTGCTGCTCGAGATGCGCTACAACTTTCCGGTATTGCTCCTGCTCGTCGGGGTTGGCGTGGATAAGATAATCGTTGGGTGGCATCGCCGCCTGGCTGATCAGCAATTGCAGCAGCATCGTATGATGCATCTCCGGCAAGAGGTCCTCGATGAACTCATCACTGTACAAATGTGTCTGGTACATATTGTAAATAGCAACACTACTGACCAGTACCAATAACACAAATATGCTGGTAAATCCTGCAATAAACACTACTTTCAGGCGAACCCTGGCAAGGCCCGCACAATGCGGACTAATATGTCCCCGATTTGAGGCCATTTCCCGTAACTCCTATGATCCACAAAATTTTCTTGGCCACAGTAAAGCAGTATTTCAGGACAATATCTATGTAAGGAGAAAGAAACACGCTGTGCAAGAACACTTTTAGCAGCATGGTATATTCTGTATATTGATGCGTAATCCAGGTTGCCGAGAAGTGTTCGTGGTGGTGTCATCCGTCCTCTACAACCAGAGTATCCGCCTTCCTTGCAGATGGCCCGTGCCTCATCATCTTGTCTCAGAAAGCCACGTGGGTGTGAACTTACTGACTTCAAAGCATGCTTAAAACTTCTTCTTCAGCACCATGGCCTGGCCATCATTGTTCATTTCCAGCCTGCCGAGAAATGACATGCCGAGCAATACCCCACCAGGGCCGGCACCATCGACGACCATGCCATCGACATTACGCAGTTCAATCTCGCCGACCTTGACCTTGTTAAGTTTAACGGCCCAGGCAGTTTTGGTACCCGCCGCGGTATTTACCCAGGTTCGTTTACCCTTGAGCTGGTAATTGACGCCAAAGCGCCTTGCGTCTTTTGTCGACATGGCAACCTGCGAGGCACCCGTGTCGACGAGAAAGGTCACGGGAAAATTGTTGATACTGCCGACAGCAGTGAACATGTTGTGCTGGTTGCGGTAGATCGTCACTGCGGGTTGATCGTCGCGCGTAAAACTGCCACCGATGTGACCGCCGAGCGTGAAACGTTTTTGCCGGCCATCAACCTCGATCAGTGCCGATCTGCTGTCGGCCGAGAGCAATTTGACACCTTCGGGAGTAACTTTGCCAACTTTGAGGACGCGTTGCTTGCCGTCGATGGTAACCACGGCCTTGTTACTGAACAGGCCGTTGACGACGATATCGGTAGCCTCGGCAAACGAGGTTGCCAATATACACAGGGCGAGAACAGGACCGTGCATCCTCACTGTACTGTCCTAACGACTGACCTGGTAGCGATCACCCGAGGGAGTATTCAGGTCGACACGCACACGCTGTTTGCTCCAGCCGTGCACCTTGTCGTGCGCCTCAATATAGATAATGTTCGTCCCTTCCGGGATATCGATATTGGACAGCGAACGGGTAAAAGGTTGTTCCTTGACATGCGGATGGTACAGCACGCGCTTGCCCAGCAGTCTGCCGTTTTCATCAACGACCTGCCACGCATCGGCATAATGCTCCCAGCCTGTATCGGCATGCTGCAAGGTCACATTGGCTCGCCAGCTGTTGGCGCCGGCCTTGAGTAGCACCTTGACGATTTCCACCTCGCCCGCCACGGCGAGCTGAGCGCTACCGAGTGTCAGCAGTGTCCCCAGAAGTCCTGTAGTGAAAAGCCGCATGTGCGTTATCTCCCTTTGTTGTGCTGTACCGACCTGCCAGTTTGACCACAGGACTGCGACAATGTTCAGCCAAAGCATAGGCCTGACAGGTACAGGATACCACCTGCGTACACGCCGGCAATCACATCATCAAGCATAATGCCGAATCCGCCGCCGACCCGTGTGTCACAGGTCCGGATTGGCCACGGTTTCCAGATATCGAACAGCCGGAACAGGGCAAAACCGGCAATCCACCAGACCCAGCCTGCCGGTGCAGCCAGCATGGTGATAAAGTAGCCCACCACCTCGTCCCAGACGATACCGGGATGGTCATGCACACCGAAATCGCGGGCCGTCCAGTCACAAATTGTGATACCGACGAAAAACATGCCCACCGTCAGGACAATCAACCAGGCAAACGGTAACTGCGCGGCCATCACATACAGGGGCACAGCAACCAGTGTCCCGGCCGTGCCGGGAGCCTTCGGTGCGCAGCCGGCGCCACCGGCAAAGGCCAACCAGTAAACAGGATGCGACCAGACGCGCTTCAGGCAGGGTGCCGTCATCCGCTATTTAACCTCTTTTTGAAAATGCTCATAACCGGCCAGCGCCGCCTCATACGGCTGGCCATCCGGCAACTCGCAGCGCAGGCCTGGCCGTGCGCTGATCGTACCGATCCGGCTGACCGGTACAGCCTGCTGTGCGGCAAGCGCCGCGAGCCTTTCGCCCTGCCCGGCCGGCGCGGTAAAACACAATTCGTAGTCATCGCCGCTGGCCAGTGGCAGCGACCAGTCGCCCTGGAGATGTTCGCTCAGGGCGTCGGATAGCGGCAGGCTGCCCAGCGTGATGTCGGCACCGACACCACTGTGTTCGAGGATATGCCCGAGATCGGCCAGCAAGCCGTCCGAAATATCGATCGCACTTGTCGCAAGCCCGACCAGCGCGCGTCCAAGTGCCACGCGCGGTTGCGGACGGCACAGGCGTTGTTCGACGAATGCCTGCTGCTGGGCATCGAGCCGATAGCGCCCGACACGGGCGCGCAGTGCCAGGCCGGCATCACCGAGTGTACCGCTGACATAAATTTCATCACCAGGCTGTGCGCCACGACGTAACAGGGCCTGTCCCGGGTCGACATAACCGGCCAGTTGCAGACTCAGAGTCAAGGGGCCACGGGTCGTATCACCGCCGATGATCGCAACCTTGTGTTCCCCGGCGAGCGCAAACAGACCACCGGCAAACGACTCGAGCCAGCCCTCATCAACTTCGGGAAGTGTTAAGGCAAGCGTAGCCCAGGCTGGTTCAGCGCCCATCGCCGCAAGATCGCTCAGGTTCACTGCCAGCAGTTTGTAAC
>JASFME010000223.1:0-3274 GCA_050117725.1 Granulosicoccaceae bacterium
ATCCTGGAGTTGCGCCGTACGCATCAGCGCCCACTGGTCGAGTGCCAGCATGTCCTGCACGGCGAGCATGTCCGTAGCCGGGTCAAAATCATCCAGGTTCGACAACAGGTACCGCGCCGTGTTACGCAGGCGGCGATAGGTATCACCCGTGCGTTTCAGGATCTCGTCCGACACCGTCATCTCGCCACGGTAATCGGTCGCCGCCACCCACAGGCGCAGGATATCGGCACCGAGCGTCTTGATCACTTTTTGCGGCGCGACCACGTTGCCCTTCGACTTCGACATCTTGTGGCCTTTCGCATCGACCGTGAAACCGTGGGTCAGCACGGTACGATACGGGGCCTCACCACACATGGCGACCGAGGTCAGCAGTGATGACTGGAACCAGCCACGGTGCTGATCCGATCCCTCGAGATACAGATCCGCCGGGCGATCGAGTTCCTCGCGCCGGTCGAGCACGGCGTGATGCGTCACCCCGGAATCAAACCACACGTCGAGTGTATCGCCGACCTTGTCATAGTCGTTTGCTGCGTCACCAAGCAGTTCGACCGGTTCAAGTTCGAACCAGGCATCGATGCCCTGCTGCTCGATACGTTGCGCCACCTGTTCGATCAACGCGTTTGTTTCCGGGTGCAGCTTGCCACTGCTCTTGTGCACGAACAGCGGGATCGGCACGCCCCAGGTGCGCTGGCGCGAGATACACCAGTCCGGGCGGTTCGCGACCATGCCCTCGATACGCGCCTGCCCCCAGTCCGGCAACCACTGCACCTGCCGGATTTGCACATTGGCCTGCTCACGCAAGCCGTTCTGTTCCATGCTGATAAACCACTGCGGCGTGGCACGGAAGATGATCGGCGTCTTGTGCCGCCAGCAATGCGGGTAACTGTGGCGCAGCGCCTCGTCATGGACGAGCTTGCCCTGTGTTTTCAGGGTTTCGATCACCTGCGCGTTGGCCTTGAACACGTGCTGCCCGGCAAACAGCGGCGTATCCGGCAGGAAGCAGCCATTGCTGCCGACCGGGTTGTCGACCTTCAAGTGGTAGCGCTGGCCGACCACGTAGTCGTCCTGGCCGTGACCGGGTGCCGTGTGCACGCAGCCGGTGCCGGCTTCGGTGGTCACATGATCGCCAAGAATGATCGGCACATTCCTTTCATAAAACGGGTGCGCAAGCTGCAGGCCTTCGAGATCACTGCCCTTCGCATAGCCGACGACACGGTAATCATCGATGCCATAGCGGCCCATCGTCTCCTTCATGAGTGCCTCGGCCAGCAACAGGCGCTCCTCGCCATACTGGCCATTGCATTGCACCACGGCGTATTCGAGATCGGGATGCAGGCACACAGCCTGGTTGGCCGGCAGGGTCCACGGCGTCGTGGTCCAGATCACGACGTTTACCGGGCCGCTGCCCTCATGGCCTTCGACATCACGCACGCGCGTTTTCAGCGCCTCTTCTTCAAGTACGGTAAAACGCACATCGATCGCCGGCGAGGTCTTGTCCTCGTATTCGACCTCGGCCTCGGCCAGTGCCGAACCGCAATCCGTACACCAGTGCACCGGCTTCACACCCTTGTGCAGGTGGCCGTTGTCGATGATCTTGCCGAGCGTGCGCACAATGTCGGCCTCGAACCTGTAGTCCATGGTCAGGTACGGCCTGTCCCAGTCAGCGATCACGCCGAGGCGCTTGAAGTCCTCACGCTGTTTGTCGACCTGCTGGCCGGCATAGTCACGGCAGGCATTGCGGAAGGTGCGTGCATCGACCTTTTGCCCGGCCTTGCCCACCTTCTTTTCCACATTCAGTTCAATCGGCAGACCGTGGCAGTCCCAGCCCGGCACATACGGCGCGTCGAAGCCACTCAGTGTCCTGGCTTTGACAATGATGTCCTTGAGGATCTTGTTGACCGCGTGCCCGATATGGATCTCGCCGTTCGCATACGGCGGACCGTCATGCAGGATGAACCTGTCACGGCCGGCACAATGCGCGCGTAACTTTGCGTAGATATCCGACGCTTGCCATTGCTTGAGCAGTTCCGGCTCACGATTGGGCAGGTTGCCGCGCATCGGGAAGCCCGTCGTCGGCAGGTTGAGCGTATCTTTGTATTCCGCCACGTTAATCTCGCTTTACTTGAATGTTTATTCGTTTGTTAGGGGCGATTCGCAAAAAAGGCCCGCGCCTGCTTGGCATCGATATCAATCTGCTGTTTCAACAACTCGAATGACTCGAAACGTTTTTCGTCGCGCAACTTGTGCACGAATTCTATATTCACATAGGCCCCGTAGATATCCCGATCGAAGTCAAACAGGTGTACTTCGAGCAGGCTGCGTGTGCCATCGACGGTCGGGCGTGTACCAACATTGGCTACGCCCGGCACCGGCTCGCCCTCGATACCGAACATCTCCACGGCGTACACCCCGGAAACCGGCGTGTTATTGCGGTGCAGGTGGATGTTCGCCGTCGGAAAACCAATGGTACGGCCGAGCTTGTCACCATGTGCCACCCGGCCACACATGCGGTATGGCCGACCCAGCAGTTTTTCCGCGGTATGCAAATCGCCCGCCTGCAGCGCATCGCGAATCCGCGTGCTGCTGACCCGAATGTCATCGACTGCGAAGGTATGCAGGTTCACCACCTGGAACCCCCGCTCGGCGCCGACCTTGCGCAGCATTTCAAAATCACCCTGGCGGTGATTACCAAAACGGAAATCATCACCGACCACGAGGTAACGTACATCGAGGCCGTCAATGAGCAACTTGCTGATGAATTCCATCGCCGGCATCGAGGCCAGCTTCGCATCAAAGCGCAAGACTAGCACACGATCCACCGCGTAACGCGCCAGGGCCTTGAGCTTTTCACGCAAACGGGTCAGGCGCGACGGCGCATGCTGCGGGGCGAAAAATTCCAGTGGATACGGCTCGAACGTGATCACCACGGACGGCACCCCCAGCTCGGCAGCCTTGTCCGACAATTGCCCCAAAACGGTCTGGTGACCGAGGTGCACGCCGTCAAAATTACCGATAGTGGCAACACAGCCCCGGTGACGGGGGCGCATATTGTGCAAACCTCGAATGAGTTCCATAACCTGACCGTTGCTAGATGGGTGTTATTATAAGGTATCCCGGGGGGATGTCGCACGGCTCAATAAGCGCCAGCCACCTGATAGCCACATCCAGAACAGGTAAACCGCGGCCGCGGCCAGGACGATAACGGCCAGCCAGCCGGCCCGACTTGACCAGGGCATATCGAGCCAGGCAATCGCCGGCTGCACCAGCATCACTA
>JASFME010000224.1:0-3265 GCA_050117725.1 Granulosicoccaceae bacterium
CCAGTGCTTGCCAGACCGCCCCGGGGCATGAGCAGGAACAGGCCGGCATGGTAATTGGCGGCATCCTCGGCGGTGCTGTCGGTTCGCAAGTCGGCAAGGGTAGTGGCAAGACAGTCGCGATCATTGCCGGGACACTGATTGGTGCAGCCATTGGTGGCAATGTCGGGCGCTCAATGGATGACACGGACAGGTTGAAGACCGCGCAAACGCTGGAGACCGTTCGCACCGGCGTGCCGAGTACCTGGCGCAATCCTGATACGGGCAACGAATACGCTGTGACCCCGACGCGCACCTATGAGGAGACATCGGGTCCCTGTCGTGAGTACACGATTGACGCGATCATCGGCGGCAAGAAAGAGAAAGTCTACGGCACGGCATGCCGCCAGCCGGATGGCAGCTGGAAAACCGTGAGCAACTAATCGGCGATGACGCAAACAGAAGGGTGATGTGTCCCTGTGTTGTCAGCCTTCTCCCGTTTCTCCGGGATGGCCGGTTTAACCCTCTTTGTTTGTTGAAACGGTGAGTCGACATACTTCAGCGGCACGTAATATGTGACAAGTATGCATCGATGCCTTTTACGCTGCGTGTTTGTTGCGGCGCTGCTCACCGCTTGCGCCGGGCAGGCTGATGAGCAGATGAAACTGGAACAGAGTGTCTGCGGGCTGAAAGAGCCGATTATGTTCTGGCTGTGGAGCGGGGTGGCCGGGCGGCCCGACGCAGGACGTGTTGCCGGGCTGGAGAATGTCGAGGACATTTCGCAGACCACCCGCGATGGCAGGACACTGCGCGGATACAAGCTCAAGGCACGCGAGCCAAAAGGCTATTTGCTGGTCTTGCAGGGTAATGCGATGCTGGCGGATCAGATCCTCGGTGAATTCAGCCGTTATGCCGATGCCGGTTATGATGTGTATATCTATGATTACCGTGGCTATGGCCGATCTGATGGCAAACGGCGCCTGAAGGCCATTGTCAGTGATATAAAGGAAATAATCTTTGCGCTGGATACTCAGGCCTACAAGGAGCATCTCGTGTATGCAATGTCGCTGGGTGGAGTGATGTTTCTGGATGCCTTGCATGACAACTTTTCATTTGATCGGGTGGTCATCGACTCCAGCCCGAGTCGCCTGTCCGATTACAATTGTCCACCAGTCTATGACCCGATCAATCATCTGCCGGCGGACTGTACTCATTTCCTGTTTATTGCCGGGCAGCGCGACCATATTGTGACCCCGGCCATGTCGCGGGATTTGCTGGAACTGGCAGGGCAGCGTCATGCCAAGATTGTTGTAGAAGCGGGCTTTGCCCATCCCTTTATGGATGACCGGGAGACCCACCGGCAACGCAAGGATGTCATTGCACAATTTCTGCTGGGCCCGTCACGGGACTAATCATTGAGGTCTTCTGCAGCGATGAGCAGCGATGTAAGTGAAAACCCTCGAAACCTGAAAATAAAGGAGGTGCATATGGGATATTTGGAGGATTTTGGAAAAGAGACCTATTTCCAGGAGCACGGTTATACCTGGGAACCCAAATTCGAGTCCTATGTAAATAAAGAAGACTGGAAAATTTTTGCGAAGGAATATATTGATGATCATTCCTTCGACATCCTGCTGGCCGATTTCGAGGAAGAGCCCACCCCGGGGCACTGGAAGATCTACACGAACACAGAGTCGCCGATCGATATCCATAACGTCCACCGCCATTACGGCTGCGGCTGAACAGGCTCCGCTTGTGAAAGAACGCGGCCGTGCGCGTCCTGATCCTCAGCGCTGATCTGTACCAGGACAGTGAACTTACCGAGCCACTGCGCCAGTTGCAGGCAAAGGGTATAATGGCGGACGTGGCCGCGCCCCGGCGGGGCGTGATCACCGGTATGCACGGTAGCCAGGTTGATGCCGTGCTGTCACTCGACGAGGTGCAGCCGGCGCACTACGACTTGTTACTCCTGCCCGGTGGCAAGGCACCCGCGAGCTTGCAGAAAAATGCGCAGGCCGTGGCTGTCACCAGGTATTTTCTCGAGCAGAACAAGCCGGTGGCTGCCATCTGTCATGGGTCCCGGTTATTGCTTGCGGCCGGCCTGTCTGACGGACGTAGTGCGACGTGTTACCGCGATATGGCACATGAACTGCAAGCGGCAGGAGTGGCGTATTACGATCGCGCAGTGGTCGTGGATGGCAAGCTGATTACCTCGCGCCAGCCTGCCGATTTGCCTGCCTTTATGCAGGCAATCTTCATGGTACTCAATCTGGCCTGAGGGATGTCAGGCTGACTCGTTCAGGCTGTCCTGAAGTGCAGATGCCGTTAACGTTCGAGACGTTCCAGCAGTTTCTCCAGCTGCTGGGCAACGGCGTCCCAGATACCCATCGGGCCGGCCTTCTCGATCTCTTCTTCCTGCCAGTCAGTCAGGGATTTCAGCCGCATTTCTTCAAGCAACTCGGCGAGCTCGTCACGCTTTTTCATGATTTCGGCCAGTTCCGCAGTTATCTCCGGCGCTTCTGCGGTCTTGACGGTGCGTGCCTGTTCCAGTAGTTCATCAATATGCTTCTGGCGTGATTCATATTCCCTGATGTGTCGTTCGACTAACTTTTCGGTACTGGTCATTGTGCTTTCCTGTGTCAGGTGAACAGACAACAAGTCTGGTTAATTCCGGCTCCTGTAACAGTATAGACCTGAAGCGTCGGGCTTGAGAAGCTGTCTGAAAAAGCACACACGGGATAGTAAAATTCGCCGTACGGTTTTGATTGACGAAAATCCGGCAAGTCCTTATCGTTTTTACCAGGTACCCCGGAGAGAGGGAACATTGGCAATGAACCAGTCAGGCAGGTTGGAAGTAGCAGTGGAATGTGAAACCGACCATCACGGTGAGGAAATACCTGTACGCTTTTATATGGGTGAACGCCTCATGGAGATTGACGAGATACTTGATCGCTGGCCGGACCAGGCACATCGCTATTTCAAGCTTAGAGGCAGTGATGCCGGCATTTACATCTTGCGCCATGACATGGACATAAACCGCTGGGAAATGATCATGTTCGACAGTGGCACCCGTCCTGGTAGCAAGCTCTCCTCGACCTGAATATCAGCCGTACTGCATGAACCAGTCTGTCACGGCCCCTTTTATTGTGTTCGGCCAGCCAGCGCGGACACGACCGCACACCAGGCGTTTGCCAGGTTGTCAAGATTGTAGCCACCTCCGCCCATGGCAAGCAGCCGGCCCTCACAATGCTTCTCGGCGACGGCCTGCAGGCGTTGCGCGACATAGGCA
>JASFME010000225.1:0-3251 GCA_050117725.1 Granulosicoccaceae bacterium
GGCAAACTCGGCTTCCCGGATCGCGCCATTGTCGCCTACGCGATGGGCTGCGACATGATCTCGATTGCCCGTGAGGCCATGATGGGGGTCGGCTGTATCCAGTCACAGGCCTGCCATACCGGTCATTGTCCCAGCGGGGTGGCCACGATGAGTGAATGGAAGCAGGCCGGCCTGAATATCAAGGACAAGTCACAACGCCTGGCTCGTTACATCAAGGGCTTTCGCAAGGAGTTGCTGTCGCTGGCGCACACCGCCGGCTACGAACACCCCGCGCAATTCACGCCAGAAGATATTGAACTGAGTACCGGAGTGAACCAGTTCACCACGCTTGAAGAAGTGATGGGCTATGCGCCGGATGTATGCGATTTCACGACGATGGCCGCGTTACAACCGCTCGATTAACTTCAAGTTGGCGGCTGTAGGTCGGATTACGTTCGCGCCTGCTCTCTAATCCGACCTGCGAACTGAAGACTGTAAACTTGTCGTTACGCATCCATGTCCGGGATGAGCTGGCTCTCCAGGCGTGCGATGATGTCCTTGAGCAGCAGCTTGCGCTTTTTCAAGCGGCGCAGCTGTAACTGGTCCATGCCCGGTTGCCCGGCCAGGTGGTTAATAATGTCATCGAGGTCGCGGTGTTCGAGTTTCAATGCCTCGAGTTTTGCCTCAATCGCCTGTTTTTCATCATCACGTAACACGGGGCGGATTATAAAGCACCGCCGCGCCCGTGCCGAGTGCCCATTCAACAGTTACGGTAAGCCTCCTCGAGCGACATGGACAGGCCGTCCTCGCCGATCAGGCGGGCATGGAAACGGCGCAACTGCCGGGGTTCACGCACGCCGCACGAATGCGCGATCACGCCGACCTCGTATAGCATGTTGCTCGCGTAATTGGCGACGCGCACGGCTTTCAGGTTCGGGTCGAGGCCCTTTTGCAGGCGCGGGTTGTGCGTCGTGACCCCGGTCGGGCAGGTGTTCCTGTTGCACTGCAGGGCCTGAATGCAGCCTAGCGAGAACATGAAGCCGCGTGCCGAGACGACGAAGTCGGCGCCCGTGCACAGCGCCCAGGCCACCTCGGCCGGGTTGATCAGCTTGCCGGAGGCGATCACCCGGATCCGTTCACGCAAGCCGCGCGCCTCGAGGCGGTTGACCAGCATGGGCAGGCTTTCGCGGATCGGCAGGCCCATGTAGTCCATCAGGCTCATAGGCGCGGCACCTGTGCCTCCATCGGCCGAATCGAGCGTGATGAAATCCGGCGCCTGCTCCGGGCCGCGCTTCACGATCGCATCGCACAGTTCATCGAGCCAGCCGTACGCGCCAAGCACGGTCTTGAAGCCGACCGGCTTGCCGGTCACGGCGCGGATATGCGCGAGCATGTCGAGCAATTGCTCGACGGTGTCGATCTCGGGGTGGCGGTTCGGGCTGATCGAGTCGGTGTGCAAGGGGATGCCACGGATATCGGCGATCTCGCCTGTTACCTTGACGGCTGGCAGGATGCCGCCCTTGCCCGGCTTCGCGCCCTGCGACAGCTTCAGTTCGAACATTTTCACGTTGTCCAGTGCGGCGAGCTCGCGCAGCCTGTCGTCACTGAGATTGCCGTGTTCATCGCGTACGCCGTACTTGGCCGTGCCGATCTGGAACACGAGATCGCAACCGCCCTCGAGGTGCCACGGCGACAGCCCGCCTTCACCCGTGTTCAGCCAGCAGTTGGCCAGTTTCGCGCCCTGCGACAGGGCGCGCACCGCCGGACGGGATAGCGCGCCGTAACTCATGCCGGAAATATTGAACAGCGAAGGTGCGGGGTAGGGCTGCTCGCAATGCGGGCCGATAACGAGCGGCTCGGTCTGCGCGATGTCCTTGTCGAGTACCGGGAACGGGCAATTGACAAACAGGATCGTGCCCTGCGCGGTGAGGCTGCGCGTCGAGCCAAACGCCGAGGTGTTGTCGATGTTCTTTGCCGCGCGGTACACCCACTCCCGTTCGGCGCGGTTGAACGGCAGCTCCTCGCGGTCCATGGCAAAGAAATACTGGCGGAAGAACTTGCCGAGCCTTTCAAAAAAATACCGGAAGTGGCCGATCACCGGGAAATTGCGACGGATCGCCTGCTTGCGTTGCGTGATGTCGAGGATGAACACGACGATGACCACGAGCATGCCCAGGCCGACGACGAATATAAACAACTCGGCGAGCAACTCGAGTATGGAGAGCATTATGGAACTGTCAGGCATGGCGATATCCTTATACTGTTGGCCTTACCCCTGTTGTGACAACAGTTATAACGGATTTCTCCCTCGGTTGCCTATAGCCTGCTTGACCCTGTTGATGCTTCTATCTAGCATGGGGCAAGGCCAAGTGCCTGAATAATGGAAAAATAACAAGCAGGGAGCCGATCTTGTCCATAACACCCCTCAATAAAACTTCAAGACATGCAGCTACCTGTTTGAAAGCAGGCAGGTTTGCTATGCAGGTGCGAATACGGCCGGGGTGTTATGGAGCTTTTAGGCTCCCTAATAATAGTTAGAGGCAATGATGACTTAATGGTTGATGCGCTAAAAAAACTGTTTTCAGAATTCAAGCAAATGCCAATTTTGCTAAAGTTTTTTACTGCACATGCTTTGGCATGTTTTCTTTTCCTTATTGCTGCTCTTATTCCAGGGATTCCATTCAATTTCAATGGAGAAGTAATATCATTTAATGAAATTTGGTCAAGTGGGGTAGGCATTTTCACTGTTTATGTTGGTCTTGTAATGCCGCTTTGTGGTTGGCTCATGCTTAATCGAAAAGCTTATTCTCGTATCATTTATTTAGCGGTTTTATCGAGTGTCCTCATAATGCCATATATTTATTGGATGGAAAAAGGAGGCATTATTTTTGGCATCATACTTACAGTTTTGATAGCAGCATATATGTATGGTATGCCGTCAGTTCGTAAATATTTTGCCTCTAACAAGGCACTCCAGCCGACCGCTGAAAGCGGCGGCTGAGTTTAATCGTTATTGAATGTTCGTAAAGGCTCGATCGCAGATAAAATGATTGGTAAGAAAATCATCATCTCGGGCATGACCATCGAGGTTGTTGCTGATGACGGGGACAGGTGGGAGACGCGTAATATCACTACCAGGGAGACGGTGTTTTTTAAAAAGTCAGTGCTTGAAGATGCGATCAGGCTGGGTAAGGCAGATGTGGTGGATGACAATCACTAATGAAACACTGGAAAAATCAAAGGGGCCAGCACACGCGTGACTGGCCCCTTGT
>JASFME010000226.1:0-3233 GCA_050117725.1 Granulosicoccaceae bacterium
AGGATCTGGAGACGGCGATTGCGCTTTCGCCGGCCCATCTCTCGCATTACCAGCTGACCATCGAGCCGAACACGCTGTTTCATCATGCACCGCCGCAGCTGCCCGTCGATGACGAGATTGCCGATATCCAGCTCGCCTGCGAAGAGCGGCTCGGCGCGGCCGGCTATATGCATTATGAAATCTCGGCACATGCCCGGCCCGGGCGGCAGTGCCGGCACAACCTGAATTACTGGCAGTTCGGTGATTACCTCGGCATCGGTGCCGGCGCGCACGCCAAAATCACTGATGCCGCGCAGCAATCGATCACCCGGCTGTGGAAACACAAGCAACCCGCCGATTACCTGCAACGCGTTGCGGCCGGCACACACATTGGTGGCGAACAACAACTGTCCCGGCATGACGCGGTTTTCGAGTTCATGATGAATGCGCTGCGCCTGCGTGACGGTTTTGCACCCGCCCTGTTCCAGGCCCATACCGGCCTGTCACTGAGTGAGGCCAGCGAGCAGTTACTTGCCGCCGAACAACGTGGCCTGCTCGAGTACAGCGTGGAACGTATCCGGCCGACCGAGCGTGGCCGCCTGTTCCTCAACGACCTGCTGGGCATGTTCCTCGAGGCGGCATGATCGTCGAGCACGGTTATAGTTGCCCGTATTGCGGCGAATGGAACGACTCCACGCTGGATCTTTCAGGCGGCGATCAGGATTACATAGAGGACTGCCGGGTATGCTGCCGCCCCATCGAATGTCGCTTGCGCGTCATCAGTGATGAGGGCTATAGCCTGGAAACCAGGCGCGACGATGAGTAGCGACGACTACACCCCGATATCCTGCGCTTCCCACAGCGAGTACGAGCTGTGCATCATGCACCGGCAACGGCTGCGCCTGACCTGGCGCGACGAGACAGGTGCACAGCGTGTCGGGGTAGTGTCGCCCGTCGACCTGATTACACGTGAACGTGTCGAATATTTACTTGTGAAAGATGAGCACGGTGAGCAGAAACAAATACGCCTCGATAAAATCATCGAGGCGCAAAATCTAAAAAATGATTAATTCATCAATCAGCAATCATCATTTACCAATTTAATTGACTCCCCCTTCCCCGACGGCAATAAACGCCGACCAGAAGATCGGGTGGGCATAACTGAACACCTCCTTGCCCTCGCGCATATAACCCTTGCCCTCGATAAGTTGCTTGCGTGCCGCCTGCAACGCGGCCGCGCGGCCGAGGTTTGGATCGTTATTTGCCGCGCCGAACATGGTCGTGGTCAGTGCCTGTGTCGAGGTCGATTCAACCGGCCACAGCGACACCAGCAATGCCTTTGAGCCGGCATAGAAAAATGCCTGGGTCAAACCGGTCAGGCCTTCATTGGCCAGCGACTTGTCGCCGGAAGCCGTATTACATGCCGACAGCACCACCCAGTCGGCATTCAGATCCAGACCAAGCACTTCGCCCATCTGCAGCAGACCGTCATTATCTTCCGTACCCTGCGTCGGCGGCGTCAGGGCCAGTGCCGGTTGTTCCAGGCCATCGAGATCGCCGGCAACCAGGCCATGCGTGGCAAATGCAACGACGCGGTAATCCTGCAGGTCAGCACCTTTCACATTCGGCTCGTTCGCCGCTTCACCAAGGAACAGACTGTCTTCAGCAGCGCCCAGGGTCAGGGCAATCTTCTGCAACTCGGTGCGCGTTTCCGGCAGATTCGGCAGGCCCTTGATATTGCGCGTATTGATCACGGCACGTTGTGCGACGCGTACCCCGCGTGTTGCCACGGTCGCCTGAGTGCTGTCCTCACTGAACACCGGGTCGCCAAAACCAATGAATGGCTGCTCCGGCTTTTCCCCTTTCGCGTATTTGCGCATCGTCACGAGTGCGGTCGCCGATGGCATGATGCTGATTGCATATTTCTGTGCCAGCCATGGCACATTCCTGTACCCGGCAAACGGCAGTACGGCCTTTTTCACACCGGTCTTCGCCGTGACGAGTGCACCAAACGGCATACTCAACAGCGCCCTGTGTGGCACGAGGATCAGATGCTTCGCCTTCTGCAACCGCTCGCCAGCCGGCGCGATCAGGGCCTGATAAAGTTCATGCGCGAGTTTCACATCGTAAGCCGGGATATCATCCACAGTGGCGATCGGCACATCGAGGCTGGCGCGCAGCTGCTGCACCTTATTCTGTACATCGTCTGCACCAAGCGGTACTACATGCATTTCCGCCTTGTCACGGGAAACTATCCACAACACGGTACGATCTTTCTGTATAAAGTAGGACAGCATGAGTTCATCTTCCGTGAGCAATGTCTGCACGTCACTTAGCCGGGTCGCGGGTGGATTCACAAGACGGTTGTACTCGGGGTACTGATAACTCATTTCTTCACCGATCCGCTTCAGTTCCCGGATCTTTTCGCGACGGCTGCGTCCCAGCGCCTTGATACCGACGGCACCCGCTTTCACCTTTTCGATAATTTGTTCTTCGATGGTCCCGATTTGTAATCGCAAATCCTGCTCCTTGCGCACAAGTTCCGACAGGTAATCGTTACGCGCCGCAGCACGCGCGGTCATGCCCAACATCGCGCTTTGCAGGCTCTGGCCACGGGCGTTCTCGGCAATGGTGAAACTTTCGCTTACCGGGTCAGTACTGATTTGCTGGCCGGACTGGTGGGCATTGACCATCAGGTTCATGAAGCCGAACAGGTAACGCTGAATTGCTGCCTCCTGCTGTGCGCGCCCTGCCTTGGAGAAAGTTTCGCGCTGCGCGAGAAAGCTCGTGCCTGCGGCCATCGCGGCACGATAGGTGGTGAGCGCCTGTTCGTAGTTGCCCTGTTTGGCATAGTTCTGTGCCAGGTAGCTTTTCACCCTGGCGGCATGCGGTGAATATTCGCCCTTTAGCGTGACGGTCAGTTCAAGTGCCCGTTCAAGCAGGGGCCCTGCCTCCACGTAGTTACCGTTGAGGAAATGTACCCGTCCCATGCCAGAGTAATACGAACGACGGTGCTGCATCTCGTCAGGCGTTACATCCAGATATGCCTTGACCCTGGCATAGGCCTGCTCCGCTTCCGCGTATTTTTTGTTTTGCATCAGCGCCCGGGCGTAATTGATATTTGCCCGCGAACGTACCCTGGTCAATTCACCGACATTACCCTCCATGCGTGCCAGGATTTCTTTTGCCAGGGCCTCGGCCTCGGCGTTTTTACGCTGATCAAGATAGATCTGCACCAGTGTCAACATGGTATG
>JASFME010000227.1:0-3232 GCA_050117725.1 Granulosicoccaceae bacterium
CGCGATGCCAAGATTCGCCGACAAATGCGGGAGCATGCCCGGTACATCGTGTTGCATCGGTGCAATGACCAGCTGGCTGACAGGAGACTGTGAGAAATGGCTTTCATAATAATCGAGCGAGCGCTGCACCTCGAGCGCAATCCGCTCCAGTGCCTGGCTTTGCATATCAGGGTCGTCACTGCCGAGTTGCTTGATACCGATATCGAGGTTACGCGACAGGTAAAGTTTGCCCTGGCAGGTCAGGGTAATCAGGCCGCTGTTGTCAGTGAACGATAGCAACGCCATGCCGCGGACATCCTGTTCGAGCAGGCTGGTGATATTACGCAGCGCCAGTTCCGGAATGTCGATAACATCCAGTTCCAGGCCACTGCCCTTGAGGGTATCCACCTGCTCATTAATATGAGAGGCGCGTACTGCGACGGCATACATAAGCCGTGCACGTCCGGGGCCGCCCTGGTCAGGCACCTCGAAGACATCGATCACCGCGTCGTCGATATGAAAGTCGATCAGGTCCTTGATGCGCCAGCGCACCGCCGCCTTGAGTTCAGCCGGTTGTACATCCGGGGCTTCGATCAGCAACAGTGAATGCAGTTCAGGCTGCAGCACATCGATGGTGTGTGCGCCTTGCAGGCCGTGTTTGGCGACCAGACGGGCGAGCGCACCCTTGCGATCCGCGTGCGCATCCAGCGGCATGAAATCACAGATATCCAGAACAGGGGATTGACCCTCACCGCGGAGGACCCGGGCGATAGCGATACCCGCCGACGAAACGGACAGTCCGGTCACCCCTTTATTACGAGGCTTTTTCTTCAGCAGAGCAAACAGAACCCCATCTCCCAAAATACATCAAACTGCCATACGACAGGCAGATTGTATTTATGCATGACCCGCCAGACCCCACATCTGGCCGATCACCACCCCTGGTTCTTACAATTCACGAAAGATTCACACAGTAACTTACTGTGTGTCAATGAAATTATAGCCTACAATGCTGCTTTTGTCTGCGCGCAGTTATCATAAGTAATTCAGCACCAGGCCAGTAAATACGGCCAGGCCGAACCAGTTATTGTTCAAAAACGCCCTGAAACATTTCTGCGGATCCCGGTCGCGTATCAGGTATTGCTCGTATACCCCGAAGCCGGCCGCGACCAGCAGACCCAGATAGTAGAACAGGCCGAAACCGAGCTGCTGGCCCACAAGTAGCAGAATCAGTAACACGGTCAGCTGCAGGCCACCGATAATCAGGCGATCCGCCTCGCCGAACAGGATCGCCGATGATTTTACGCCGATCTTCAGGTCATCGGGACGATCCGCCATCGCGTACATCGTGTCATAGGCGGTCGCCCACACCACGGTTGTGGTCAACAATAACCATGCGATACGCGTTGTCTCCCCGGTCTGTGCGGCCCAGGCCATCGGCACCGCCCAGCCAAACGCCAGGCCGAGAAACACCTGGGGCAGATAGGTATAGCGCTTCGTGAACGGGTAGATCGCCGCCAGCACCACGCCGACAAACGCCAGCATGATGGTCAGCGTGTTCATGAGCAGGACGAGCAGGAAGGCGGCCAGGCACAGGCCGGCAAACAGTAACAGCGCCTCGCGTGATGTAACGCGGCCGGCGGCAAGCGGCCGGTTTCTGGTCCGCGTGACATGCGGGTCGAGCTTGCGATCCGCAAAATCATTGATCACGCAACCCGCCGAGCGCATCAGGAACACACCGGTAACAAACACGAACAACACGAGCCCGTCCGGCACACCCTCCGCAGCAATCCACAGTGCCCACAGGGTCGGCCATAGCAACAGGAAAACGCCAATCGGCCGGTTCAGGCGCATGAGTACCAGGTACTCGCGAAGACGATCACGCAGCCGGGGCGGCACATGTTTCGTATAAAACTGGGTGACCGTGTCCCGGCACTGCTGCAATTTTTCACGCATGCTGTTTATTATCGCCAAAGCCACCAGTCCAATGCCACTACAGTTTCATCAGGGCGGGCAAAAATATCTCGTTGACGAGCAGCGGCTTGCCCGATAACCAGAACAGGGAACGTCGTCCCCAGATGTGGGCGGGTTTACGGGACAGGCCCCGCGTCGCAACCTCGAACAGACTGTGGCCGGGCGTCAACCGCGCTATTTCCACTTCACTGCGTTGCATGTGCGGGTCGGCAAACAACACCGCACCGAGCGGCTTGTTGCCGAGATGCGCGAGACGACGCTCGGCACCGGTCAGGGTCGAATCCGGGATCACGGTGCGGGCGAACACGATCGGGGTGTCCGCGCAACGCAGATAGACATGCCTGACCAGGGCGTAATGATTGGCGTGCAAACCCATCGCATGCGCTTCATTCACCTGCGGCCGGGCCCGGCCCGAATCGAGCAATTGCACGTTGAACTCGTCGCACAGCCCTTGCAGGCGCCGGGTCAACGAGCCGCTATCCTCGAGCCAGTCACGCCAGGGCAATGGCACCGCGTGATGATCACGGTGCGCACGGGTAAACCAGACGGGCTCATGGGCGTAACGCAAGACTGCTTATCCTGACGGGGCAAACGAAAGACGCAAGCATACCACTTCAGACATCGGCATAGCGGCTGGCCTGGCCTATCCAGCGGTTGATCAACGCATCGACTGCCTGCGAATCGGTTGCCAGCAGGTCACCGGCCAGTTGTTCAACTTGTGGCACGAGTGCCTGGTCACGCACGAGGTCGGCAATGCGCAACTCGGCGACGCCGGTCTGGCGTGTACCGAGCAGTTCACCCGGGCCGCGCAGCTCGAGATCGCGCTGCGCGATGACAAAGCCGTCGGTCGTTTCCCGCATGACACCGAGCCGCAGGCGCGCCTTCTCGGATAGCGGCGAACGATACATGAGTACACAGCTACTGGCCGCCGCACCGCGCCCGACCCGGCCGCGCAACTGGTGGAGTTGTGCCAGGCCCAGGCGTTCAGCGTTTTCCATAACCATGAGGCTGGCGTTGGGTACATCAACGCCGACCTCGATCACCGTGGTTGCCACCAGCACGTCGATGGCGCCGGCCTTGAAGGCCCGCATGATCGACTCTTTTTCCGCCGTCCTTAGCCGGCCATGCACGAGGCCGATATGCAGTTCCGGCAAGGCCTCGGCCAGCAGACCGGCCGTTGTTTCCGCAGCCTCGCACTGCAACACCTCGGATTCATCGATGAGCGTACACACCCAATAGGCCTGCCGCCCTTCGGCACAGGCCTCGGCGACGCGTTGCA
>JASFME010000228.1:0-3222 GCA_050117725.1 Granulosicoccaceae bacterium
CTTCGAACGCTGCGAATACCTGAACATGACCGGTGGCATCGTCGCCCTGCACAAGGGCTACAAGATTTAATGACCGCGGTCAACCAGGCCAGGGCGGCGCGTTTTTCCCAACGCCTGATCGCATTTGTGATCGACAAGCTGCTGCTGGCCGTGATCCTGTTTGTCATCATCGATGTTTTACTGCACCGGCTAACCGGCCTGCCTGACGCCGGCGTCCTGATGAACGCCGCCCTGCAACGTGGCGACTGGCTGGAACTTGTGCGCGTGGCGATACAGTACGGTGCCTTCGAAGCGGCACTTGAACAGCTCATCCCGTTTACGCTGACCGTGTTGTTGTGGGTCCGGTTTGGCATGACCCCGGGCAAGCGCCTGTGTGATTGTCGCATCGTCGACGCCCGGCATGGTGGTAAACCGGGTTGGGGCCAGTCCATTCTGCGTTATATTGGTTATATTATTTCAACCCTGACACTCGGTATCGGTTTCCTGTGGGCACTGTGGGACAGGCAAAACCAGGCCCTGCATGACAAGATCGCCGGTACCCGCGTCGTGATCGATGAAGATGATATGAGCCACTATTCACTCGAACAATTGCAGGAGGCCCACGCATGAAAGCGCCGTACCTGCTTACCGCGCCACTGGAAAAGGCCCTGAACGGCTGGCTGACGCTCGATCCTTACTCTGCCCAGCGCCTGCAGGCGATACAGGGCGGCGTGGTCGAACTGGACTTGCAGGGCCCGAACATAAAGCTGTACCTGTTTGTCGAGAACGACAGACTGCGTGTCACCGGCTATTGCGACGAGACGCCGGCCGCCATAATCCGCGCCACGCCACTGGCCCTGGGCCGGCTCGCGCTCAGCCGTGACAAGGAAGACGCCCTGTTCGGTCATGGCGTCACCCTGCTTGGCGACACGGGGCTGGCGACCCGCGTGCAGCAATTACTCGTGGATGCCGATATCGACTGGGAAGAACACCTGTCACATGTTGTCGGTGATATCGCCGCCCACCAGCTGGGGCGCGCGGCGCGCGCCGTCACTGCCTGGGGGCGCGATACCGTGCACACGGCGACCATGAACAGCGATGAATACCTGCACGAAGAACTGCGCGCGACACCACCACGTCGTGAAGTCGAAGCCTTTCTCAACGGTGTAGACCAGTTCCGTGCCGGGGTCGAACGTGCCGCCCTGCGCGTACACCGCCTGCTCAACAAACATCACAACAGGTAACCCGCGTGTCCGGCCTGAAACAATTATTGCGTCTTGTGCATATCAACGTCGTGCTGAACCGCCACGGGCTGGACGAGCTGATCTTTTCCACGCACCTGCTGCGGCCGTTGCGTTTCCTGTACCTGCTCGCACCCTGGACCTGGTTCCGTCGCATCGAGGCACCGCGCGGCGTACGCATCCGGCGCGTACTTGAAGATCTCGGCCCGATCTTCGTCAAGTTCGGCCAGATCCTGTCGACACGGCGTGACCTGCTGCCGGACGATATCGCCGAAGAACTCGCCCACCTGCAGGACCGCGTGCCGCCCTTCCCCGGTGAGCAGGCGCGCGCCATTATCGAAAAGGCCTACGGCCAGTCTATCGAGGAACTGTTCGCCGAGTTTGATGAAACGCCGCTGGCCTCGGCCTCGATTGCCCAGGTCCATACCGCGACCCTGCACGATGGCCGCGAGGTCATCGTCAAGGTACTGCGGCCCGGTATCGAGCGCATCATTCGCCGCGATATCTCGCTGTTGTATACGCTGGCCGGTCTGGCCGAGCGCTACTGGGCCGATGGCCGCCGGCTGCGTCCCCGGGAAGTCGTCGCTGAATATGAACACACGATTATTGATGAACTCGACCTGATGCGCGAGGCCGCGAACGCCTCGCAACTGCGCCGCAACTTCATGCATTCTGCGCTGCTGTATGTGCCCGAGGTCGAATGGTCACTGTCACGCCGCAATGTCATGGTCATGGAGCGTATTCATGGTATCCCGATCAGTAATATCGAGGCGCTCAAACATGCCGGCATTGATATGAAGGCGCTGTCGGAACGCGGTGTCGAGATCTTTTTCACACAGGTGTTCCGTCACAACTTCTTCCATGCCGACATGCATCCGGGCAACATCTTCGTCACTGAAGAGGGACAGTACATCGCTGTCGACTTCGGTATCATGGGTACGCTCAGCCCCGGGGATCAGCGCTACCTCGCCGAGAACTTCCTCGCCTTTTTCAACCGCGACTACCGCCGCGTCGCCGAACTGCATGTTGAATCCGGCTGGGTGCCGCGCGAAACCCGTGTCGACGAGTTTGAATCGGCGATCCGTGCCGTCTGCGAGCCGATCTTCGAACGGCCCCTCAAGGAGATCTCGTTCGGCAATCTGCTGCTGCGCCTGTTCCAGACCGCGCGCCGCTTCAACATGGAAGTCCAGCCACAACTCGTATTGCTGCAAAAAACACTGCTCAACATCGAAGGACTCGGTCGTGACCTGTACCCCGACCTCGACCTGTGGGATACGGCCAAGCCTTTCCTCGAGCGCTGGATGGCAGAACACGTCGGTCTTCGTGGCCTGCTCAAATCACTGAAACACAACGCGCCGCTCATGGCGGAAAAGCTGCCCGAGATCCCCTTGCTCGTACATGAGCTGCTGTCCAGGGCCCGTGACGGCAAGCTCGAACTCGATAGCAGCCCCGAGGAACTGCGCAAGCTGCGCCGTGAATTGCAGCGCGCCAACCATCGCACCTACGCGGCGATCACAGGCGGCGCCCTGTTACTCGGCGCTCTCGTCATGACCGGACTGGATGGCCGTGCGCCGGCCATGATCTTCGATGCACCCGTGGTGAGCTGGCTGATTGGCGGGCTCGGCGCGCTGATCCTGATCGCCGCCTGGCCAAGCGAGAGATAATAAAAATATTCGACAGGATTTACAGGATTAACGTGATGAATGATTTTTCTATATATTTCGAAATATCCTGTCAATCTTGTTAATCCTGTCAAATAATTAATTCTTTATCCCGGTAAACGGGATGATCGTCAGGTAAAGAATAAACAGGACAAACAACAGGACGAAAATCGCCTGTAACGGGTGGTGCCGGATACGGGCGACAAACGTCTCGAGCTCGCCCTTGCTGCGCAACTGTGCAAGCTCCTCCCTGACCTGTTTTATTTTTTTTGACTGGTAGTCATCGATCAGTGCCCGCGCCCGCTCTTTCTGCGAATCGTCCTTTAACCAGATCGCGGCGA
>JASFME010000229.1:0-3171 GCA_050117725.1 Granulosicoccaceae bacterium
GGCCTGTCGGCAGTATTATGATTGTCGCGCTGGGCACAGTATTGCTCGTCGTGCTCATTTTTGCCCCGCAGTGGTGGGCGCAGCGTACCCTCTCCCGGCATGCTGCCGAGCGTAAATATCTGCCCGGAACCGGTGGGGAGCTGGCACAACACCTGCTCGAACAGCTTGACCTGCACGGGGTAACGCTTGAGACGACCGAACACGGTGATCATTATGATCCGCGCAGCCGGTGTGTACGGTTAGGCAAAAGCCACATGCAGGGGCGTTCACTCAGTGCCGTGGCAGTTGCGGCGCATGAAGTCGGCCATGCCCTGCAACATGCCAGTCACTACTCGCCGCTTGTCTTGCGCACACGTCTCGTGGCATGGACGCAGCGCTTTGAGCGCGCCGGTGCGCTGTTTATGCTGCTGGTGCCCGTGGTTATGCTGCTTACACGCACACCTGTATCGGGACTGGCCATGCTTGCCGCCGGTCTTTGTCTGTTGGGCCTGCCGGTACTGGTCCACCTCGTCACGTTGCCGGTGGAATGGGATGCGAGTTTTGCCCGTGCCTTGCCCGTGCTCAAGGCGGGTGCCTACCTGGACGAACAGGACTTGCGCGTCGTACAACAGATCCTGCTGGCCTGTGCCCTGACCTATTTTGCGGCATCGTTGGCCAGCCTGCTGAACCTGGGGCGATGGTGGATGTTGTTACGCAGGTAATCGTGCAGCGAAATGCCTTGTCTGTATGGCGCCTATACGCTGGCAAAATCGTGGGCACAAAACTACAATATTTATCAGGGAATAGCCAGGACTGTTATGAACGTGGATGTACAACAAACTATTCTTGTCGTTGATGACGATGCATCGTTCCTGATTTTTCTCGAGGAGTTGCTCAAGAAAAGCGGTTACAAGGTGTTGTCAGCCAGTTCCGGCAAGGAAGCGATAGCGATCGCCAGCGAGAAATTACCTGACTTGATCCTGCTTGATGTCATGATGCCGGGAATGAGCGGTGGCATGACAGCGCATCACCTCTCTGAAGACAGCCGTACCAGGAACATCCCGATTGTTTTTCTTACCAGTATTATTTCCGAAGAGCAGGAAATGCTGGTCGACAACAAGGATGGTACATACCAGTTTCTGGCCAAGCCAATCCGGGCGGAGCGGCTGCTGGCTGAAATGCACAAGGCGCTTGCGGATTAATCCGTAAACAGGGTCAATACGCCGGTAAAACCGTACAGGCGATCATGTGAAATTTCGCCGTTGGCATAGAATCCGGTCAGCGGAAACTCACCCAGCGTATCGTGAATCATGGCCAGCTCGGTATGTTCGTCGCCGAACATGTTCGGCCCGCGGCCCAGACAAGTGAAGTACAGGCCACCACGGATAGTCTTGTTACCGAGCATCTGTTTCAGACGGTCCAGCATGCGCTGCATGTCATCGATGGCGGTCTGCGTATCACGTTTGCAGAACATGAGCTGGTCGCCCTCCATCATCATGTCACCGACCGCGAGCAGTTCGTTTTCCGGGTCGATGCCGACCAGGTTGCGGATCGTGTAATCCATCGTGTCAGAGCCGGCAACGGGGATCCCGACAAAGATATAGCCACCCACACGCTCCAGGTCACGGGAGAGAATTTCACCAATATCCTCCTTGAAGACATCCAGTGCACCGCGATCGTCTATGCGCGAGATAATGTTGCGCTCGACCGCGGTGACTGTATGCACCGGGCCAATTGGCGAACAACCCTGGGTCAGGGCACTGAGTACCGGCACTTCGGGTGAGAACAACAGGCCTGACAGACATTGATCGATGAATTCATCATTCAATTGATAGTTGATATTACGCGACGAGGTCAGGCCACCGGCGAGAAAGGCGCCGCCAAGATGTTCGCTGAGTTCACCCAACAGGCGCGGAATGCGAGGGTTGTGCGGGTCACCGTGGACAATGGCCATATACGGGTGATTGGTCTCGATCCACTGCTGTGTCCCTGCATCGATATCATCATCAACATCGATACGCACAGGTGGCAGTTTACGCATCGCATGTTCCGGGAACTGCGCCAGCATCACGACGATGGCCGGTTTCTCGAAATAGGCGGTAGTGTTGGCAATCGGTGCGACTGACAGGCTGCCGGTCCAGTGACTGGCCCCGGTTTTATCGCGCAGTCTCTTGAGTATGTCGTCGAGGTGCGAGACGAATATATCACCGAGATAAAGAAAACCGGTATTAGCACCGGTCGTATCGGCGAGTTGCGACAGGCAGTCGTCTACGGCAGTTTCCCAGTCCGTGTGACTGGCATGGGCAAGGGCAAAAGTATTCATGCGCGCCGATTATACCAGCTTGTGCCGCGGCCGATGAGCCGCAACAGCTGTGCATGCCCACAAAGAAAACGGGGACCCTGTGGTCCCCGTTGCGGGATAACCATACAGGTGAAACCCTTGTTAGATCACACTCTGTGCATGTGCAGCCTTCCTTGCCAGAAACGCGGCCAGCAACGGCAAGCTCGCCATCGGCGAACGGCGAAAGTTCACCACGGCTGAATTCGTTCAGAATGTCATCATGGTTATCGACGTGTACGGTAATGTTTACTCAGGAGGATTGTTCTCGACGGATAGCGCGATGGCCGATGTCCCGGCGGTAGTACATGTTATTCCAGCTGATCCGGTCAACCAGGGTATAGGCACGTTGTTGTGCGGCAGCGACCGTGTCACCCAGCGCACAGGCACACAACACGCGGCCGCCATTGGTGACAACATCGTTGTGTGCATTCAGTGCGGTTCCCGCATGAAAGACCTTTTCACCCTCGGTCTCAACCTCGGGCAGACCATGAATGACATCACCCTTGTTGTAATCACCCGGGTAACCACCGGCCGCCAGTACGACACCCAGTGAGGCGCGCGGGTCCCACTTTGCAGTGACGGTATCGAGCTCGCCATCAAGCGCGGCATTACACAGCGCCACGAGATCGGATTGCAGGCGCAGCATAATAGGCTGGGTTTCCGGATCACCGAAGCGGCAGTTGTATTCGAGCACTTTCGGTGTGCCGTCCGTGTCGATCATGAGTCCGGCATACAGGAAGCCCGTATACGGCATGCCTTCACCGGCCAGACCGTTCACGGTCGGTTCAATGACCTCACGCATGATGCGCGCCTCAATCTGCGGTGTGACGACCGGTGCTGGAGAGTAGGCA
>JASFME010000230.1:0-3130 GCA_050117725.1 Granulosicoccaceae bacterium
CATAGGCCGGCATCGGGATGGTGTCGCCAATACGTTTATCAAGAACCTTAACCTGAACGTTTTTCATGGTACCTCTGTGCAATAAGTTCTACGAGTTGTCGCGCCAGGCGCCGTTTTGACGCACGTGGCAATAGCTGTTCGCCGTCTGCCCAGTACACGTGCAGGGCGTTGTCATCGGCCTCGAAGCCCACCGGCCGGCCCTGTTCGTCCGTGCCAATTTCGTTGGCCGCAATCATATCGAGCCGCTTCGCGGCCAGCTTGCCGCGCGCATGAGCTTCCATATTACCGGTTTCCGCGGCAAAACCGACCGTAAACGGCGCCTTCTCAAGGGAGCCGACACTGGCGAGAATATCCACGGTCGGGACCATGTCGAGTCCCAGATCGGCCTTGTCCTTTTTGATCTTGTCGGCGGCGATCCTGTCCGGCCGGTAATCCGCCACGGCCGCGGCGCTGATGAACAGATCGGTGTCGGCGAGTAACGCCTGCACCGCCTCGTGCATCTGTGCCGCCGACTCGACATCGACCCGTGTCACGCGTTCCGGGGTCGGCAGGCAGACCGGGCCGCTCACCAGCGTGACGCGGGCACCGGCCTCAACACAGGCCTCGGCCAGCGCATAGCCCATCTTGCCGCTACTGCGGTTGGAGATAAAGCGCATCGGGTCGATTGCCTCGCGGGTCGGGCCGGCTGTGATCATGACGCGCACACCGGCCAGGCTGCCTGTTGCGAACAGATCGGCGGCCTGCTTGAGAAGTTCGAGCGGTTCGAGCAGACGCCCTTCACCCGTCTCGCCACAGGCCTGTTCACCGCTGGCTGGCCCAAAGATCGATACCTTGCGCTCGCGCAGGCGTGCAATGTTCGCCTGCGTCGCCGCGTCCGCCCACATGACGCGGTTCATGGCCGGCGCGATCGCCAGCGGCGCCTCGCTGGCCAGGCACAGCGCAGCGAGCAGATCATCGCCACGCCCCTGCACGAGCCGGGCAATAAAATCGGCACTGGCCGGCGCAACGAGCACGAGATCCGCCCAGCGCGCCAGTTCGATATGGCCCATGCTCGCCTCGGCCCGGGCATCCATGAGTTCGCTGCGCACCGGGTGGCCGGACAGCGTCTGCAGGGTCAGCGGCGTGATGAACTCCATCGCCGCCCGGGTCATGACGACCTGCACCTGGGCACCGGCCTCGACGAGGCGGCGCACAAGCTCCGCACTCTTGTAGGCGGCGATACTGCCGGTAATGCCGAGCAGCACGTGTTTGTTATGCAAGGAAGCCATAGCCGCTCATTCTAGCAGACCACCCGGTCTGGCGGGCTGCCGGCACACGGGGTAGACTGGCCTGACTCAACTACGACATGGAGGTCGTTATGCCGATAACCGACTGGCCCGCCATGGAGCGGCCACGCGAAAAACTGCTGGCCCGCGGTCCTGCCCAGCTTTCCGATGCCGAATTACTCGCCATACTGTTACGCACCGGCCTGCGCGGCCGTTCCGCGCTGGCGCTGGCGCGCGACCTGCTGGGTCGTTACGGCAACCTGCGCAGCCTGCTCAATGCCCCGGCCGGCCAGCTCGGCAAGGAGCCGGGCATGGGTCCGGCCAAGACCGCGCAACTGCAGGCCGCCCTCGAGCTGGCACGGCGCCACCTCGGCCATGCCCTGCAACGTGGCGAGCCCCTCACCGACCCGACCACGGCGCGGCGCTACCTGCACGCCCAGCTGCGCGACCGCGAGCGCGAGGTGTTCGCCTGCCTGCTACTGGACACGAAACACCGCGTACTGCACTTCGAGGAGCTGTTTCACGGTACGCTCGACGCCGCCCAGGTCCACCCGCGCGAGGTCGTGCGGCTGGCACTGACACACAATGCCGCGGCCCTGATCGTCGCCCACAACCACCCCTCCGGCGTGGCCGAGCCGAGCCGCTGTGACGAGGCCATCACAAGGCGGCTCGTCGACGCCCTGGAACTGGTCGGCATCCGGCTGCTGGATCACATCGTGATCGGCGATAGCGAGACGGTTTCCCTCGCCGAACGCGGCCTGCTGTAAGCAAAAACAACGGGTTGGTGGCTTATCGGCCCGACCGGACAGCACCACGCATATCGTCTCTGTGCTTGCCCCGCCCCGGCCGTTCTGGTATAAAGTGCCGCTCGATTTCCCGCCCGTGGGCGTTGGCGCCGGCCGCATGATGCGGTGCGCTGAAAACTTAATGTATTCAAGAAGGTGACTACAATGTCCAGAGTCTGTCAGGTCACAGGCAAGCGCCCGATGTCGGGCAACAACGTATCGCATGCGAAGAACCGCACGCGCCGTCGTTTCCTGCCCAATCTGCATACCCACCGTTTCTGGGTTGAGAGTGAAAAGCGCTTCGTCAAGCTGCGCGTTTCTTCCAACGGTATGCGTATCATCGACAAGAAAGGCATCGATACCGTACTCGCGGATATGCGCGGCCGCGGCGAAAAGGTTTAAGGAGCAGCATCATGCCACGTGATAAAATCAAACTCGTCTCCAGCGCCGGTACCGGTCACTACTACACGACCGACAAGAACAAGCGCACCATGCCGGAAAAGATGGAGATCAAGAAGTACGATCCCGTTGTGCGCAAGCACGTTATCTACAAGGAAGCGAAGATTAAATAATCGCTGCGCTTGTAAACGATATACAGAAAAGCCCGGTTTTCATGCCGGGCTTTTTTTGCCTCGAACCATCGGAGATGGTTGAGGTTGCCTCGACCCGGTACGGGTGAAGTTGCCCTGACGCCAGAGGCGTAGGGTACTCGCAATGAACCCGAAGGGTTCTGCGAGACAGCATAATGAACGCTGAAAGCGTTCTATGAGACAACACAATGAGCCCGAAGGGTTCTGTGATCTGGTCAAGTCCCACTCGTAATCATTTTATTTAATATTATTTTTAAATGACTTTTCCGCTCCCCCGGAGCGGGTCTATTTTCTTTGCTCGCCCAAAGAAAATAGACGAAAAGAAAGGGCGCCCCTGCTCCTTGTACTGAAAACAAAACATGTTTTGTTTTCAGTATCCCCTTGGTGCTCGGCAAAATCAGCGCAAATCTCAACTCGCTCATTTCGCTGCACTAACGCTTGCGAAATGTGGCTCGACCAAGAGATTTGCTTGGCCTGATTTTGCCTGCGC
>JASFME010000231.1:0-3117 GCA_050117725.1 Granulosicoccaceae bacterium
CTGCAGGTGGAACAATAGTCGCTACTGTCATGGCATTTTCGGCCGGACTGGCCCGGCTATCGCACCGTCCCTGGCTGAGTATCCCGGCGCTCGCCTACATCGATCTGTTCCGTGGCACCTCGGCGTTGGTGCAACTGTTCTGGGCCTACTTTGCCTTGCCCTTGCTGGGTATTGAACTCGATGCGATGACCGTAGGCATCCTCGTGCTCGGACTCAATATCGGCGCTTATGGCGCGGAAGTGGTGCGCGGCGCCATCGAGGCCGTGCCCGCAGACCAGCATGAGGCGGCAATTGCACTTAACTTCACCGAACACCAGGCCATGTGGCGCATCATACTGCCCCAGGCCCTGCTCGCCATGCTGCCTCCCTTCGGCAACCTGCTAATCGAGCTGCTCAAAAGCACGGCGCTGGTTTCCCTGATCACGCTTGGCGATCTTACTTTTCAGGGTCAATTACTGCGTAGCGCGACGCTGCGTTCCGCCGAGATCTTCACGCTCATTCTCATCCTGTATTTCCTGGTAGCACAGTGCATCAGCTACGGTGTGCGATGGCTGGAAAAGCGACTGGCGACAGGCCGTGATTATGGGGGGCTGAGTTGATGTGGGACTGGGGTTTCACTTTGCAGATCCTGCCCGATCTGTTGCGCGCCTTCCTGGTCACAATCCAGGCAACGGTATTGGGCATGTCACTGGCACTCGTGCTGGGTCTCGTCTGGGCCATCCTGCGCCGCTCTCACCATCGCCTCATCTCCGTATCAACTTTCTGGGTAGTCGAGTTCGTTCGCAGCACGCCGTTACTGGTACAAATCTACTTTCTGTTCTTTATCCTGCCAGATGCGGGCATACGGCTGTCGCCATTGACGACCGGTGTCCTGGCGCTGGGTCTGCACTACAGCGCCTATACTTCAGAAGTATATCGGGCAGGCATCGAAGGCGTCCCCCGGGGACAGTGGGAGGCGGCTCTCGCCCTCAATATGAAGCCGTGGCTCATGTGGCGTGCGGTCATCTTGCCGCAAGCTATCCCGCCGGTGATACCTGCACTGGGTAACTACCTGATCGCCATGTTCAAAGATACCCCCCTGCTGGCGGCAATCACCGTGCTGGAACTGCTGCAAACGTCAAAGCTCATCGGGGCCGAGACATTCCGTTACCTGGAACCGCTGACACTGGTCGGCCTCATGTTCCTGGCGATCAGTCTGCTATCGTCACGATTCATACGTAAACTGGAGGCGCGCTTTGGCAGCCACTGATAACAAACAACCCATCATCCGACTGCGCGGCGTGTGCAAGTCATTCGGCGATCTGCAGATACTGCGCAGCCTGGACCTGGATATATATCCCGGAGAGAAAGTGGCCCTGATCGGGCCCAGCGGTTCCGGCAAGTCCACTATCCTTCGCATTCTCATGGGCCTGGAGAAAATTGATTCCGGCAGCACGGAGATTGCCGGGGAATCCGTCTGGACCATGATACGCAACGGCAAACAGGTTCCGGCCGATCGCGCCCACCTGCACAAGGTACGCAGCAATGTGGGAATGGTCTTCCAGCACTTCAACCTGTTCCCGCACATGAGCGTGTTGCGCAATGTCACTGAAGCACCGGTTCGCGTACTCGGGCTGTCACGTGATGAGGCACAACAACGCGGCATGGAATTGCTCGAGCTGGTGGGGTTGTCAGACAAGGTCGATGCCTATCCGGCGCAACTATCCGGCGGCCAGAAACAACGCGTCGCTATCGCCCGCGCCCTGGCCATGCGACCAAAGATCATGTTGTTCGACGAGGTGACCTCGGCCCTGGATCCGGAACTCGTGGGCGAGGTGCTAGGCGTGCTCAGAATGCTCGCGCACAAGACAGAGATCACCATGCTGATTGTTACCCATGAGATTAGCTTTGCGCGGGAGATAGCCGATCGGGTGATATTCATGGAAGGAGGAGTGGTTGTGGAAGATGACGTACCCGAGGTGATCTTTTCCAGGCCGAAACAGGAAAGGACGAGAGAATTTCTCAAGGCAGTGTTACGCGACTGAACAAGGAAGCATATCCCTGGAGTCAGTGCTAAGCTGTAAATAACCGTCGCACAATGGAAAGAACTCGCGTTCTCATAATAAATAAGGGAGTATTTGTTTACAGGCGGGTGAATCGCTCTCGAACGGGATAGCACATAAAAAAGATTCTCGATATCAACAAACAAGCCCCGGTTTATAAGGGCTGCATCTGGTGGCACTGGTAGTTAAGTCGGTACTGATGACAAGGACCATTTCGTGCAGGATATTTCCACTCACATATGGAACAGCAAATATCGCGCAGATACAGACGCAACCATAAAAGATACCTGGCTGCGCATCGGCCGTGCCCTTGCCGCGGTCGAGCCTGATAACAGGGAACACTGGGAGCAACAGTTTTACCATGCACTCTCGGGATTCAGGTTCCTGCCTGGCGGGCGGATTCAGGCGGGTGCCGGTACGGAACGTAATGTAACCCTGTTTAATTGCTTCGTCATGGGGGTTATCGAAGATTCCATGGAAGGTATCTTCAACGCCCTCAAGGAAGGTGCCCTGACCATGCAACAGGGCGGGGGCATAGGTTACGACTTCTCAAGTCTGAGACCACGCGGTACCCGGGCCAAACATACAGGCACCCTGGCATCCGGCCCGGTGTCCTTCATGCATGTTTGGGATGCCATGTGCGGTACCCTCCTCTCCACAGGTTCGCGTCGCGGTGCAATGATGGCGACCCTGCGCTGCGATCATCCCGATATCGAGGAATTCATTGCCGCAAAACAACAGAAAAGTGCTCTTCGTCATTTCAATCTGTCAGTACAGGTTACCGATGCATTCATGACAGCGGTACGAGACGATGCTGACTGGCCGCTGGTCTTCCCGGCCAATTCTGTTCCATCAGACACCAGCACTGTCCTGAGAGCATGGCCCGGTTATGAAGAAAAGGTCCCCTGCCAGATCATCAAACAGGTAAAAGCCAGGAGCCTGTGGCAGAAAATACTGCGTGCGAGCTATGATTATGCAGAACCCGGCGTATTGTTCATCGATCGCATCAACGAGCTGAACAATCTCTGGTATCGCGAACGCATCAGTGCGACGAACCCCTGTGGCGAAATCCCCC
>JASFME010000232.1:0-3075 GCA_050117725.1 Granulosicoccaceae bacterium
CACCCGCAGGTCCACAGATGACATTGTTTTGATGGTTTACAGGAATGGCAACATAAAGGTAATGGCCATACCAGCTACCAGTAGCATCACAAGCGGAACCGGGATCACAGTTTTACTCCTTCCAAAAAGCCAGCGTTAAATAATAATTATTATTATTGTTGGTATTTATTGTACGCAAGAACTGTGCCCGGCAGCTTTGACCATGTTATACACAATAATTACGCCTCATGTATGATTTGCGCACCACTCATGTGCAATCAACCTCGATCATGCACTGCTCCGAACAGGGATAACAGAATGCGCGAGCTCATCGAACTGCAAACCGCCAGCAGGGAAACACTCGTCGATATCACGACGCAGGTGAATGAGGTGGTTGCACGAAGCGGGATCCGTGATGGTATTGTGACACTGTATGCGCAGGGGGCGACGGCGGCGCTCATGATCCAGGAAAACTGGGACGAGAGCGTGCAAACCGATGTCGTGAATTTCCTGCGCGGCATCATCCCGCGTGGCGTGTGGTTGCACGACCGGCAGGATGGCAATGGCGACAGCCATCTCAAGGCCGGGCTGGTCGGACCATCGGAGACCATCCCGCTGCTCAACGGCCAACTTGGCCTGTCACGCTGGCAGAATATCTTTTTCTGTGAGTTTGACGGACCGCGTACGGATCGTCGGGTAGTGTGTACGATACTGGCCGATGCCTGAACATGATGGTGCTGTTGCCGGTACCGGCAGGTGTGAACTGTGCCAACGCGAGGGCGTGTTACTGACCCGCCATCACCTGATCCCGCGCATGCAGCATCGTCGTCGGACGACCCAACAGCGGTTTGCCCGCGCCGAGATGCGGCAACGCGTACTGTATGTCTGCCGCCCCTGCCATAGCCATATCCACCTGCTGTTCAGTGAGAAACAACTGGCCAGTGATTTCAATACGCTCGAGGCGCTGCTGACGGATACCGCGCTGCGTGAATTTGTTGCCTGGATTGCGCGCAAACCAGCCGGTTTTAAACCGAAGTCCGGGCGCCGGCCGAAGCGCTGATCAACCGGACTCGACCAGCTCGTCGAGTTCGCCATCCATGTGCATCTCGGTCATCTCACTGAAACCGCCAATCCACTTGTCATCGATAGCTATCTGCGGCACGGTGCGTGCACCCTTGGTAAGGGCAGACATTTCCTTGAGGCCGGCCATCGAGGTATCGACGCGGATCTCTTCATAGGGGATACCCCACTTCTGCAGCAAGTTCTTGGCCTTGTCGCAGATCGGGCAGGTGGCGGTACTGTAGATTTTTACGCGTGCCATGGCCGGGAGTATAGCGCCTGTCTGCGGGCAATACGATCATGGCGTGCCTTGCCCCGTCACCACATGGCCGCAAGCAAAGACACAGAATGCGCGGGGGTGAAACTCGCTGGCACACGTTATACAATTTCGGGCCTATTCTCGGGGCGATCGCCACAGGAACTACTATTTTGTATGCGTACATTGAACAGCAACTGGCACGCCTGATTGCTGCCGGTCATGGTCAACTTTTGAACAGCAGTTGTGTCGGACTGGAGAAAGAAACCCTGCGTGTGAACAAGGAAGGCGGCATCGCCCAGACACCACATCCCCGGGTGCTGGGTTCGGCACTGACCAATCCCTACATCACCACCGATTATTCTGAAGCCCTGATCGAGTTCATCACGCCACCGTTCCCGGACATGCGTGAAGCCCTGGCTTTTTTACGTGACACCCAAACCTTTGTCTATACCAGCCTCAAGGATGAAACCCTGTGGGCGACGAGTATGCCCTGTGTAGTGGCCGGTGAAACCAGTATTCCCATCGCGCAGTACGGCAGTTCCAATCTCGGCATGATGAAACATGTCTATCGGCGTGGCCTGGCATATCGCTACGGCCGGGTTATGCAGGTGATTGCCGGCGTGCACTACAATTTTTCCTATGACCAGGACTTCTGGCAGGTCTGGCAGGAATTGCAGGGGGACGTGCAACCATTGCAGGATTTTATCTCGCAGCAGTATTTTGGCATGTTACGTAATCTGCAGCGACTGGGCTGGCTTGTGCCTTACCTGTTTGGTGCCTCGCCGGCAGTATGCAAATCCTTTCTTGATGGCCGAGCCGGTGGTCTGCAAAGTTTTAATGAAAATACCTTCTATGAACCCTATGCAACCTCGTTGCGTATGGGCGATATCGGCTACCAGAATAACAGGGAAAATGACCAGGGTATCAAGGCCAATTACGACAGTGTTGACAGCTATGTCGAAAGCCTGACATGCGCGATAGAGACGCCCTGCGCAGAGTACGAGGCCCTGGGCGTAAAGGTCAACGGCGAATACCGGCAATTGAATGCGAATATCCTGCAAATTGAAAACGAGTATTACAGTACTGTCCGGCCCAAGCAGGTATTGCAGGACAATGAAAAGCCGTCACTCGCATTGAAAAAACGCGGCGTGCAATATATCGAACTACGCTCGATTGATGTGAATGCCTTCGATCCACTCGGCATCAACGAAGAGCAATTGCATTTTCTTGAGGCCTTGATGGCCTTGTGCCTGCTCATGGACAGCCCGAACATCACGCAGAGCGAGCGTGGCGAGATTGATGCCAATGAACTGTTAACCGCGCACCGTGGCCGTGAACCCGGTTTACAGTTATTGCGTCATGGCAAGGCAATATCGCTGCGGGAATGGGCCACGGAAGTCACCGATGCCATGCAGGGTATTTGCGAGTTGCTTGACGAAGGGGTTGCAGGTTCGCCGTATACAGCTGCCTTGCAGACCCAGCGTGAAAGTATCCGTGATGCCGAGCGCACACCTTCGGCGCGCATGCTGGCCAGTATGCGTGAACATGACGAGGGCTTTTACCATTTTGCCAGGCGCATGTCGCAACAGCATTTCGACTATTTCAAATCACAGTCACTGGATGAGGCGCGGCGCGTCCTGTTTGAAAATGCCGCCCGCGATTCGCTGGCGAAGCAGGCAGCGATAGAAGCCGGTGACAATTGTGATTTCGATGAATACCTGGCGCGTTACTTCGCGCAGCGATAACGGCGTGGCTTCATCTCTGCACCCGGGACTGCT
>JASFME010000233.1:0-3032 GCA_050117725.1 Granulosicoccaceae bacterium
ACATGTGTGCCGACCCCTTGTTTTTGCTCAGATTAGCTTGTCTCAGATCTCCGGGCTACGCACTACCACGAGTTTCTCGATCTGCATGTCATGGAAGGTGTGCGGGATACCGCCGACACCGTGACCGGATTCACGCAGCCCGGCGAACGGCATCCAGTCAACGCGGAACGCAGTGTGGTCGTTGATCATGACCGCCGAGGCGTCGAAGTGCTTCCAGGCCCGTAACGCGCGGTCGATATTCTTCGTCCACACCGCAGCCTGGAAGGCGACCGGCAGGCTGTTGGCGCGCTCAAGCGCCTCGTCCATGTCGCTGTAGCTGTACACCATGATCACGGGGCCGAAGATCTCGTTACACGACGCCTTCGCATCGTCCGGCGCGTTGAACAGCACGGTCGGCTTATAGCAGGTCTCGCCGATGCGCTCGCCGCCGCTGATCAGCTCGGCACCTTTTTCCACGGCTTCCTGTACCCATGCATGCACGCGTTCTGCCTCGCGCGGCCGGATCAACGGCCCGACATCGGTATCTGCCGAGGTCGGATCGCCGACGCTCATCTGCTTGCCGTGCTCGGCGAGGGTGTTGGCCACGTCGCGCGCAATCGACTCGTGGGCGAACACGCGTTGTACCGAGACGCAGACCTGGCCGGCATGATAGAAGCCGCCCTTGGCCAGTATGGGCAGGGCGTCGTCGAGATCGGCATCGGCCTCGATAATGACCGGCGCGGCGCCGCCGTGTTCGAGGGCGCAGCGCGCCCCGGGCGCAAGCTGGCTGCGCAGTGACCAGCCAACATTGCCGCTGCCGATAAAACTGAAAAAGCCGACGCGTCTGTCGGCGACAAGGCTGGTGGAGACTTCGCGATCCGTGACCACAACGGCCTGGCACCAGGCCTCGGGCAACCCGGCTTCGCGCAGCATGGCGACGAAGCGCAGGCAGGACAGTGGCGTATCACCGGCCGGCTTGACGATCACGGGGCAACCGCTGGCGATGGCCGGCCCGACCTGGTGCACGATCAGGTTGAGCGGGTGGTTAAAGGCGCTGACCGCGACCACGACGCCAATCGGTTCGCGGTGGGTGAAGGCGAGCCGGTGCATGGAGGCGGCATTGATGCCCATCGGCACCTCTTCGCCGCGGTTGTCGCGGATGCAGTCGACGCAGTTGCGCACGCCATCGATGGCGCGGGCCACCTCGACGCGTGAATCGACGAGCGGTTTGCCGCCCTCGCGCGCGGCCTCGACCGCGAGTTCCTCGGCACGCTCCTGCATGATGTCGGCAAGCTTTTCCAGGATGGCAATGCGTTGCGGGGCCGGCAGCCAGGCATCGCGATCGCGGTACAGGGCGTATGCTGAACTCAGGGCGGTTTCGATGGCGTCGGCACCGGCAGTCTCGACGCTGGCAATTTCACTGAGATCGTAAGGCGCGACCACCGTGTGCGTGCCCGCGGCGCTGGCGCCGGGCACCATAAGCGGAAAATTTTTATTCATTGTTGTGGCCTCTGGATCAAATCGGGCAACAGATGTTGCCGAGACGCTCTGTCAGTTTCATGTTCTCGCTGTAATCAATCGGCAACACGACGAGGCTCGGGCCTTCTTCCTCGAAGGCGGCATTCAGCGTGTCCGGCAAATCAACGCTGTTACGCACGATGTGACCATGCCAGTTAAATGAATCGGCGAGCATGAGCCAGTCCGGGTTATCGAATGCAAGGTCGGTGTGTTTGCCAAACTGGTTTTCCTGTTTCCAGGCAATCAGACCGTACTGCTTGTCTTCCCATACCATGACTACGATGTTCGAGTTGTAACGGCGCGCCGTTTCCATTTCCTGCATGTTCATCATGAAACCGGCGTCACCACAGATAGCAAGAATCTTGCGTTCCGGGTGGACGATGCCGGCGGCAATCGCACCGGGCAGGGCAAAGCCCATCGAGCAGAAGCCGTTCGGGATCAGGCAGGTATTCGGTTCGTGGCACTGGTAATGGCGGGCGATCCACATCTTGTGCGCGCCGACATCGGAGAGCAGGATATCTTCCGGACCCATGGCCTGGCGTACGTCCCACAACACCTTTTGCGGTTTGATCACACCCTCGCTGACATCGTCCTTGAGCATTTCAAGTTCGGCGGTCATGTTCTTGCGCGCGGTTGCCTGGTGTTTGCTGTCAAAGCGCAGTTCGCCGTTTTTGTCGATGCGTTCATTGAGCATCCACAGTGTATGCGCGAGGTCGCCGATCATCTCCGTCTGCGGGTGGTAGTGCGAGTCGATCTCGGCCGGCAGGAAGTCGGCGTGGATAATCTCCTTGTCGCAATCCTTGTTCCACAGGTGCGGATGGTATTCGACCATGTCGTACCCGAGCGTGATGACAAGGTCCGCCGCATCGATGGCACAGGCCACGACGTCCCTGGCCTGCAGGCCGACCGTGTACAGGCAGTAATCGGCGTCCATGTCGACGCAGCCCTTGGCCATGAAGGTACTGATCACGCCGATACCGGTTTTCTCGCAGAGCCGGCGCAACTGCTGGCTGGCGCGTTTGCGGATACAGCCGTTGCCGGCGATGATGATCGGGTTCTTCGCCGCCCTGAGTTTTTCGAAGGCCTGGTTGACGATCTTGTCGTCCGGTACCGGGCGGCGGAAGCGCTGCACCGTCATCGGTTTTTCGTCGGTGTCGTGCTTGGCGATATCTTCCGGCAGTTCGATATGGCAGGCGCCGGGTTTTTCGGTACGCGCCAGGCGCACGGCCTTGCGCACGATTTCCGGGATATTGTCAGGGTGGAAAATGGTCTGCGCCCATTTCGTGACCGGCCTGAACATCGCCACCACGTCCATGACCTGGTGCGATTCCTTGTGCAGCCGGGTCGAGGCACCCTGGCCGGTCAGCACGATCATGGGTGCGCGGTCCATGTTCGAGTCGGCCACGCCCGTGATCAGGTTGGTCGCACCCGGGCCAAGTGTGCCGAGGCAGCCGGCCGGGTTGCCGGTCAGGCGGCCATAGACCTCGGCCATGAAGGCGGCACCCTGTTCATGCCGCGTCAGGATAAACTTGATA
>JASFME010000234.1:0-3027 GCA_050117725.1 Granulosicoccaceae bacterium
AATCACCTTGTCGTCGGTTTCGCCTTCCATCTTGCCGTAGCCCATCGTGCCGACGTGGATACCGGAGGCACCCTGCAGGCGTGACATCTTGGCAAGCACAAACGCGGTGTAGCCACGCTTCGAGCTTGGCGAGGTCACGGCGCCGTGACCGGCACGATGGTAATGCAGGTACTGGTTCGGGTAATTACGACGCGCGGTCGTGACCATGCCCGGGCCACCCACGTAACCATCGACGAGGAAGGCCAGCTTGTCGGCATCCGGGCCGAAGGTCTCCAGCGCGAAGTCGGCGCGGGCGCACATTTCAAAGTGGTCATCGGCGGTGATGTTCAGGGAGAACAACTTGGCTTCGCCGGTTTCGTCCTGGGCGCGCTTCAGGGAATCGTACACGAGCGGCAGGGTCTTCTTCAGCGGTGAGAACACCTGGTTGCCCTGCGGTTCGTCGTTCTTGATGAAGTCGCCGCCCAGCCAGAATTCATAGGCTGCCCTGGCGAACGGTTCGGGGCGCAGGCCCAGCTTCGGCTTGATGATGGTGCCGGAGATGTAGCCGCCGTCCTTGACCGGGCGACCGAGGATGCGCCACAGGTCGGAAATGTCCTTGGACGGCCCATCGAACATCTGGATGGCGCGTTCCGGTACGTAGAAATCGATCATCTTCGCGTGCTCGACGTCACCCATGCCCTGGTTGTTGCCAATGGTCAGGGTCAGGAACGACACCATCATGAAACGGCCGTCGGTGAGGTTGCGATCGAACAGCTCCAGCGGGTAGGCGATGCGCATGTCCTCGCTGGCCTCGTCGATGTGGTACACGAGCGCGTCCACGCCCTTCGTAAAATCGTCAGTCGTGCTGACCTCGACGTTGGTGCCGGTAGATGATTCCGCGGCAAAGTGGGCCGCCGTGGCGAGGTAGTCGTAGCCCGCCTTCGGCTTCATCGTGTAGGCGACCAGGATGTGCTGGCCGCCGGCAATGAGTTCTTCTTCCGTCAGGTCGAGGTTGGCGTAACGCGTGGATTGGTCGTGAGCCATGTAGTCCTCCATAAAGTGTGTCAATTCAAATTCCGATGGCACTATAAAATATGTGGTCTATAAGGTATATTCAGTATTTATAAGATTGTCTCAAACTTTTATTTATGCTTAAGCTGACCCTGCGCCAACTCGAGATCCTCGACGCCGTGGCTCGCTGCGGGAGTTTTTCCCGCGCGAGCGCCGAGCTGCACCTCTCCCAGCCCGCTGTTTCCATGCAAATCAAGCAGTTGGATGAGGCACTCGGCCTGCCCCTGTTCGAGCACATGGGCAAACACATCCACCTGACCGAGGCCGGGCGGGAAACGCTGCGCACCGGCCGGACCATCAGCCGTGAACTCGACAACCTGGCCCACACGCTCGCCGACCTGCAGGGTTTGAAGGGTGGCACCCTGACCGTATCGGCGGCGAGCACCGCGAGCGTGTTCACAGCGCGGCTCATGGCCCTGTTTCGTGCACTGCACCCGGATGTGCGGATCAGCCTGAACGTGGTCAACCGCGAGACCCTGCTGCGACACCTGACCGAGAACGCCATCGACCTCGCGCTTATGGGCCAGCCACCGGAAGGCCACGATCTGGCGGCACTACCGTTTATGGACAATCCCCTCGTGGTGATCGCCGCAACCAGCCATCCGCTGGCCGGGTTAACGGATATCCCGCTCGAACAGCTGGTTGAAGAACCGTTAATCGGTCGTGAGCAGGGCTCCGGCACGCGCAGCGCGATGGAAAAATTCCTCGCCGAACATGGCCACAGCTTCAATGCGGCCATGGAAATGAACAAGAACGAGGCGATCAAACAGGCGGTCGAGGCCGGCCTGGGCCTGGGCGTGGTGTCACTGCATACTGTGCAGGCAGAGCTCGCATCCGGTCAGCTGTGCGTGCTCGATGTGCAGGGTTTCCCGTTGAAGCGGCAGTGGTACCTCGTGCAACGCGAAGGCAAGCGCCTGAGCCCCACGGCACATGCGTTTACGCAGTTGGTGCTCAAAGAGGCGGCGCGACTGTCAAATGTTTAAAGGGACCGTGGGATTAATCAATAACCACTTCCCTCCCCTGCATGCATCACGTCAATCCAGTCAACATTACGGGTGTTGGAGTAAGTGGCACGCGCCGCGACAAGACAAGAGGATGAAGAAGGCCTTATCGTGGAGGTATCCGGGATGCTCGGCTAATACAGGATCGCAACTACAAAAACCGGGGGCAGAACACAGTTTTCTTTGATATTAGAGAGTATTATTCTTTTATCCGTATTTACTAAAGAAACCAGGAGCCTGAGTATGAAGAAACTCGGAATCACCTTATCTGCGGCAACCATTGCGATCGCTTGCTCAGCCCAGGTCGTTTATGCAGATCCTCCCGATAAGGAGGCGCGGGAAGCCGGAAAGGAACAAATGAAGAATGAACGTGAATACCAAAAAAGGATTCATGAACGGCAACGCGAGGAAGCGAAGGAATACCGCGAGATGGAACGTGAAGAACGCAAGCACCGGGAAGAGATGGGGCGCGAAGAAGGCAAGCATTACGAAGAAATGCAACGCGAAGAACGCAAGCATTACGAAGAAATGGAACGTGACGAGGCTGGCAAAACACAGCACAAACCCTGGTGGAAATTCTGGGAATAAGGCAAAACAAACAGGGGCAGAGAGCGGTCATTTTTTATTTGCGGAGATATAAAGCCATGCAGTACGTACGCCAACTCTGATAAGCTCCTTATTTATATAGCTGGATGCCACAGGGATAAACATGAGAACCTGTAGAGAATGCAACCACGAGGTCAGCGAGCAGGCCCCTGTCTGCCCTCATTGTGGCGCACCCAGTCCTGCTATCCAGGACTGGACTGGCTGGGGGTTTGAATACAAATCCGGAACCGAATTAATGGGTTTGCCGTTACTGCACATCTCTTTCAAGTTTAAACCCAACTTTATGCCTGTGCCGGCAGTAGGCATTATAGCAATTGGTCAGTTTGCAGCAGGCATCATCAACATCAGCCAGTTCGGAATAGGCGTTTTC
>JASFME010000235.1:0-3026 GCA_050117725.1 Granulosicoccaceae bacterium
GCAGCGCGAACATATTCTCGCCGCGCGCGCGCTGGGCACGGCCGACCCGGTAACACTGTTCAGGCACGTGTTGCCACTCATGCTTGCGCCACTACTCGTCGAGGCCAGCTTCAGCATGGCCGGAGCCGTCGTTGCCGAGGCCGGCCTGTCTTTTCTCGGACTCGGTGTGCAGGCACCACAGGCCTCGTGGGGCGGCATGTTGCGCGACGGGGTGCGTTACCTGCTGGTTGCGCCGCACATGACCCTCGTGCCGGCACTGGCTGTCATGGCTGTCGTGCTCAGTGTCAATATGCTTGGTGATCGCTTGCGCGACAGCCTCGATGTCCGGCAACGCTAATACTCTTTGCCGGTTCTCATTCGTGGCAATTACGTCATAATATAACGCTATGTCGCTGGGACCACTCATGATCGATCTGCCGGGCAGCGAACTCGACCCGGCCTCAAGGGAACTGCTCGGGCACCCGCTGGTAGGGGGCGTGATCCTGTTTACGCGCAACTATGAATCGCCGTCGCAGGTACGCGAACTCGTCGCGGCCATTCATACCTTGCGGGAAACCGGGCTGCTGGTCGCCGTTGACCATGAAGGGGGCAGGGTACAGCGCTTCCGCGAGGGCTTCACGCGCCTGCCGCCTGTAGCGGACCTCGGTCGTCTGTATCAGCGCAATACGAAACAGGCGCACACACTTGCACGCTACACCGGCTGGCTGAATGCGGCCGAGCTGCGTGCCTGTGGTATTGATCTGAACTTCGCACCGGTACTGGATCTCGACTATGGTGTCAGTACCGTGATTGGCGATCGGGCATTTGCCCGTGATCCGGAAGTCGTTGCCGACCTCGCGCATGCCTACATGCACGGCATGCATGATGCCGGCATGTCAGCAGTGGGCAAGCATTTCCCGGGCCATGGCGCGATTGCTGCGGATTCACATGAGGTGATCGCGGTCGATGAGCGGCCTTATGCCGATATCCGCGCAGACGACCTGTTGGCCTTCGAGCGCATGATGCATTATGGTTTGCCTGCGGTCATGGCGGCACATGTTATCTATCCGCGCTGTGACGACCAGCCAGCCGGTTTTTCGTCGTTCTGGCTGCAGAAGGTGCTGCGGGACGAGCTGGACTTCCGGGGGGCGGTATTCAGTGATGACCTGTCGATGCGCGGTGCCCTTGGCATGGGTGACATTACACAGCGTTCAATGGCCGCACTTGAAGCGGGTTGCGACATGATTCTTGTCTGTAATGACCGGCCGGCGGCGGCACAGGTACTGGATGAACTGAAGTGGAAGATAAGCCCGGTGAGTAATGCCCGCCTGTTACGCCTGCAAGGGCATGGCCATGTTGCCGACAACCTGGCCAGCCTGCACAGTCAGGATAACTGGCGCGAAGCGGTGCATGCAGTAAACAGTTATGCGCTGACCGAAGAACTTGATCTGGATATATAATACCGTTATGGATATTCAATTTTACCTCGACAAGATAAAGCAGTATGCCGGTGAAGGCGCCTGGGTATATCAGGTGTTTGCGGTCGTGCTGGTGGTTGTTGTTTTCAACTTTATCCTGCGAATCGTTATCCATCGCCTGCAACAGCGTCTCGAAAAAACCCGGACGGTCTGGGACGATGCCTTCCTGCATGCGCTGGGTAAACCATTGCGTATGCTGGTCTGGATCGTCGGCCTGTCGTTTGCCGCACAAATCGCGCAGAGCGTTGCCGATGCGGTTGTCTTCGAGGCGATAGAACCGATACGCGATGTCGGCGTGATCGCCGTCATCGCCTGGTTTCTGTCGCGCTTCATCAGCGCCGCAGAACGTAACATTCTGAAAAAAACCGAAGTCGATTACACCACAGCGCATGCGATTGCCCGCTTGTTGCGTATCTCGGTAATGATCACGGCCACACTCGTTGTCTTGCAGACACTGGGTTACAGTATTTCCGGGGTGCTCGCGTTTGGCGGTATCGGTGGTATAGCGGTTGGTTTCGCAGCCAAGGACCTGCTGTCGAATTTTTTCGGCGGCATGATGATCTTCCTGGACCGCCCCTTTTCGGTTGGAGACTGGATTCGCTCGCCGGATCGTGAGATCGAGGGCACGGTTGAGCATATCGGTTGGCGACTGACGGCGATCCGTACCTTTGACAAGCGGCCGCTGTACATACCGAATTCGGTATTCACGACGATTACCGTCCAGAACCCGTCGCGTATGTCACACCGTCGTATCTATGAAACCATCGGTATTCGTTACGATGATGTCGACAAACTGCCGTTGATAATCGCGGATGTCGAAAAGATGTTACGTGAGCATCCGGATATCGATGACAGCCAGACCCTCATGGTTAATTTCAACGCCTATGCGCCTTCGTCACTGGATTTCTTCGTCTACACGTTCACGCATACCACGGTCTGGATCGAGTTTCATGCCATCAAGCAGGATGTGTTACTGAAAATCCACGACATTATTGCCCGCCACGGTGCCGAAATTGCCTACCCGACATCGACCGTGCACCTGCCCGATCCGCTGCTGCTGGCACAGGAGGCCGAAGCACCAGCGACAGGTTCCTGATAATTATCAGGGGCTTGCGGTGGTCGCCTTCGCTGTAATTCTGTGCGAGACTACGCAGCCGCAGTAATCCCATGACCCGGAGTCAGTATGAGTGAGCAAAGTAATAATGAACTGCCGATGGAGTTGCGCATCCTGCGCGCGATGAAATCGACACTGGTCAATATCATCAAGGACACGACAGTCGAGGCCGGTATGCGCCACCCCCTGTCCGAAGATACGATCGAGGATATTCGTCAATGTCTTGGCCTGATCACTGCGCGCGAGAACACGCTTGCCGAGGAGCGTGGTGAGTCACAGTCGATGCGGCCGCGCTTTGTCGATGAGCCGCAGGACAAGGTAGTGGTGTCACTGGACAAGCCGAAATCCAAAAAACAGGACAGCTGAATCACATCTCGATGAGCGTGTTGCTCGATGAAGTGCGGGGGGTCGCTGCCGAGGCAGATTGCCTGTACACCGGGACCGAGGTTGAGGCC
>JASFME010000236.1:0-3006 GCA_050117725.1 Granulosicoccaceae bacterium
CCGATCGTCGAGCAGATTAACGCCCTGCTGCCACAGACCCAGTGCGGCAAGTGCACCTACCCCGGTTGCCGGCCCTATGCCGAGGCGATCGCCAAAGGCGAAGCCGAGATCAATCAGTGCCCGCCCGGTGGAGAAGCCACCATTCAGGCGCTCGCGGACTTGCTCGGCCGCGAACCCTTGCCCCTCAACCCGGAGCATGGCGTCGAGAAAGAAACCAAAACCGTCGTTGTCATCGATGAACAGACCTGCATCGGCTGCACGCTGTGCATCCAGGCCTGCCCGGTCGATGCGATCGTCGGTGCGGCAAAACAGATGCACACGGTGATCGCCGATGAGTGTACCGGATGCGACCTGTGCATCCCGCCCTGCCCGGTCGATTGCATCCACGTTGTCCCCGTGCAAGAGGACATCGACACCTGGCGCTGGCCAGCCCCGGATGAAATCAGCACGGACAACGAAGGGGCGGAGTCAACTGCATGACGGGTAACTCACGCAAACTCTGGTCTTTCCCCGGTGGTCTGCATCTCGAGGGATACAAAGCCGTCTCGACACAGCAGGCCGTCGGCGACATGCCGCTCGTCGATGAATATGTCCTGCCGCTCAGCCAGCATATCGGCGAGGCCTCGAAGCCCTGCGTGCAGGTCGGTGACAGGGTCCTGAAGGGGCAGCGGATTGCCCGGGCCGAGGGCTATGTCAGTGTGCCCTTGCATGCTCCGACCTCGGGCACAATCACTGCCATTGAACAACGCTGCGTGCCCCACCCGTCCGGGTTGCAGGCCGAATGCATTGTTCTCAAGGCCGATGGCCAGGACGAGTGGTGCGAGTGCAAACCGATTGCTGATTATATGCACCTGGATCGCAGCGAATTGCGTAACCGCATACGTAATGCCGGTATTGTCGGCCTTGGTGGCGCCGGTTTCCCGAGTTTCATCAAGCTCAATGCCAAGCCCGAGGCCAGTGTTGAAGTTCTGATCCTGAACGGTGCTGAATGTGAACCGTGGATCACCTGTGATGACATGCTGATGCGTGAACGTGCGGCGAGAATTGTCGAGGGCGCCCGGATCATGACGCATGTGCTGAACAGCAATGAAACGGTTATCGCTGTTGAGGACAACAAGGCCGAGGCCATTGACGCGCTCCGCGCAGCAACCACGGGTACCGGTATCCAACTCGTCACCATCCCGACCCGCTACCCGGCTGGTGGCGAAAAGCAACTCATCTATACCGTGACCGGTCGCGAGGTGCCGAGTCATGGCCTGCCGCTGGACATCGGCGTCATCTGCCATAACGTTGCCACGGCCGCGGCAATCTACCGCGCAGTCCACGAAGGCCGGCCACTCATCTCGCGCATAGTCACGGTCACCGGTCCGGCCGTGGACAATGCCTGTAATCTCGAAGTGCTGATCGGTACGCCGATACATGACGTACTCGAATACGTCGGCGTCAAACCCGACTCACTGGCCAGCGTCCTCATGGGCGGGTCGATGATGGGCTTTGCCCTGCATGATCTCGGCGCGCCGCTCATCAAGACCACGAACTGCCTGCTCGCCTTGCGCGCCGAACATATACCTGCCGATGAAGCGGCACGCCCCTGCATCCGTTGCGGTCAATGTGCCGATGCCTGTCCGGCGGGACTGCTGCCGCAGGAACTGTACTGGTATGCAAAGGCACGGGATTTTGACAAGACGCGTGAGTACCACCTGTTCGATTGCATCGAGTGCGGTTGTTGCGCCTATGTCTGCCCGAGCAATATCCCGCTCGTGCAGTACTACCGTTTTGCCAAGACCGAAATTGCCCAGCAGGAACGCGACAAGCAAAAATCCGACAGGGCACGCGAACGGCATGAATTCCGTGAGGCCCGCCTGGAACGCGAAAAACGCGAACGCGCCGAACGGCATAAAAAACGTGCCTCGGCACTCAAGCCAAGCAGCCCGAAACAATCCGGCGAGGACGCGAAAAAGGCCGCTATCATGGCGGCACTGGAACGCGCGAAAAAGAAAAAAGAGGCTGCCGGTACCGAACCAAAGAACGTCGACCACCTGACACCCGAACAACAGGCGAAGATCGCCGAAGTCGAGGCACGGCGCGCACGGCATAACGCAGACAAAGAGGACAGCACATCATGAGCCTGCTTACGCCCGGTTCACCGCATCAACACGGCTCCGACACCGTCCAGGCACTCATGCTGCGCGTGCTGGCCGCATTATTGCCGGGAATTGCTGTTTATGCATGGTTCATCAGCCAGGGTATCCTCGTGCAAGTCCTGCTCGCGATCGTCGCGGCCGTAGTTGCTGAAACTATTGTGCTGAGACTGCGCCAGCGGCCACCGTGGCCGTCTGTCACCGATGGCAGTGCCATCCTCACCGCTGTGCTACTCGCCCTGGCCCTGCCCCCGCTCGCGCCGTGGTGGCTCGTGGTGCTCGGCAGCACGTTTGCGATTGTCTTCGGCAAGCAACTGTATGGCGGACTTGGCTATAACCCGTTCAATCCGGCCATGCTCGGCTACGCGATGCTGCTGATCGCCTTTCCGCTCGAGATGACGAACTGGCAACTGACATCGCCCGGCCTCGGCGAGGCCTTCAACACGATACTGTTTGGCGACGGCCTGACGACCGATGCCCTCAGCGGCGCCACACCACTCGATACACTGAAAACCCGCATCGGCCTGGGCGAGAATATCGAGGCAATACGCAGCCATCCCGATTTTGCCGGCCTGTATGGCGTACTCGCCGGCAAGCACTGGGAGTGGGTCAGCCTCGCCTTCCTGCTCGGCGGTAGCTGGTTGCTGTGGCGTCGTGATATCGCCTGGCAGATCCCGCTGGCCATGGTCACCGCCATTATCCTGCTCAGTGGCCTGTTCTGGCTCATCGACCCGGCCCGGCATGCCTCGCCGCTGTTCCACGTATTCGGTGGCGCAACCCTGCTCGGGGCATTTTTTATCGCGACCGATCCGGTCAGTGCCAGCACCACGCCCCGCGGCCGCCTCATCTACGGTGCCGGGATCGG